>CAZPJZ010000393.1:0-3374 GCA_964586995.1 uncultured Pirellulales bacterium
GGTCCCAAGGACGCAGCAATCCAACCGCCCTGGCTGCCAATTTCTTCGTACGTTGTAGTGTTGATGCCCTGGCCGATACCGCCGAGATAGGCGCTTAAGTTCTCGCCGGCAAAGATTTCGCCCTTGATGCTGAGCCATTCGTTGACCGGCTGATCCAAATCAAGGCTGACTGACCAACTGTCGAAATCTTTGTGATTGCCGGTCACGTCCAAATCGAGTTCCTCACTGGCCCAGTGTCCCGATAGACCCAATGTCGTAGGCTTGTATCCGAGCAGCGGAAACGTTACGCTCACTCTTGTCTGTACGCCCGGAAAGCCCGCATCCTCACCGGCATCGCCCGGTGTGAAATCGTCAGTTGTGGTAATTCCGATCGTGCGAGCAACTGCCCCCTCCAAAGTCAGATCAACATCGCTTGCCAGGGCCAGGCTCTTTGTCAGGCGTATTTGCGGACGCCGGTAGCCGATATTGCCTGCCCACCACTGAACCGAATAGTTCAGCGTAGGAGGAAAAAGAGGCGATATCACGTCTGACGTTTGACCCGCAATGACGTTGAAACGCTTCTGGGGCCAGTCGATCTTCAGATAAGCGTGACGCATCATGATCTGGGATTTGTTCTCGGAACCGCCCCCGTAGAAATCTACTTCCACGCGTCCGCTCGTATTGATGTCGCCTTCCTGCGGACCGTTAATTCTCATACCGAGACGACTCTCGTTGGCTGTCATATTAAACTGGTCATCGTTATCGTTGGTACTTTCAGACTGCACCCATCTGGCGTAATTGCCGTTATCAATACGCGACGTATCGTAAGCAGCATCGAGCTTGAGGTAGCCGTAGAGTTGGATGTCCAAATCGGACCAGACCGGCTTTTTCTTTTCGGTTTCTTTTTGAACCTTTGCGGCAGTTTTCCGGGAGTCGATTTCGGCCAATTTCAGCGGAGGGACAAGCTCCGTTTTTTCTTTTCCGGCCCTGGCTGGTTCAGCTTGTTGTGTCACCGTTTTCTTAAGCTCGTCAACCTGCCTTTCCAGCTTTTCGACTCTACGCCGGAGCTGAGCATTTTCTTCGGCCAGATCGCCGTCACCATTGGCCCAACAGATAACGGCTGCGGTCATTAACACGGCTGTGCCCAGCAAAATCTGCCTGCTCATCATAGCGTTTGCCCTTTCTGCAAGGAACCTGGGCTTTTGAACGCGCCGTTCGCCTTTGCCGGCAGAGACGGCTTGTTTCTGAGTACTCCCGGCTCGTCCGGATTAGGAACCTGCTCTGCTGGATAAGCCCAGCAAGCTAACCGTCAAAAGGATACCCTGACACAGCACTAATTCTGCAGTCGCGCCAGCTCTTCCTTACACATCTTCAATTGTCCAGTGTCGGTGAGCTTGTCAGCCGCGGCCTGCAAATGCTTGACAGCTTTCTGTGGCTGACCGAGGTAACGTGAATATAATATGCCAAGCATCAATTCCACTTGTTCGGCGTACTCGTAGCTGCCGTAGTGCGCCAAGAATTGTTCATAGGCTTGCGCCGCCTCGGCAGGTCTTTTGTCGCTGGCCAGTTGATTGGCAATATCGAGCAGATACTGGCGAGGCAGGAGCTGATTACTATCCAGTCTCATCAGCTCCAAATATAGCTCCGCGGCTGCCGCCAGGTTGCGTTCGGCCAGCCTTGTGCCAATTTCACTGCGGACCTGACTTATCCCTTCCTCCAGATTGCGCTGCGCCGGTGCCTTGTCTACTTGTTCGGCCCATACGCGCTTCCTCGGCGTCTGGCCGGTAAACGGGTCATAACCACTCGAGACCACGTCGCGATACTTACGGCGGCGATTCCATCGCTTTATCATCGCCCACAGGTCATAACTGCTGCCGCCAACCAACCCCGTTGCCAGCATAAGTAACGCCGCACCGACCCCAAAGGCGTAGCCCGCTAGATGGGCATCATACGCAATGTTGCCTTGGCCTCGGGCTAGTACGTTGTCAAGCAGAATCAGTTTGAAGGCAATGAAATATAAGGCAGGCACTTCTATAGTGCCGATGAAAATGAACCAGTATACGACCGTTATCAAGGTCTGAGGGAACAGGGCCAGGTAAGCACCAACGACCGCTGCCACGGCGCCACTGGCCCCCAGCGTCGGGACGGTCGAAGAAAAATGCAGTGCCGTGTGACCCAGACCGCTGAACACGGCTCCCGCCAGATAGAAACACACATACCAGACGTGGCCAAGCCTGTCATTGACATTATTGCCGAACAAGTACAAGAAAAACATGTTGAACATGATATGCCAGGGATCGGCGTGCAGAAATGCATAGCTCACGAATTGCCACCACTGTGGATGCCTGGGGACAAGCTGAAACTGCTGAGCCCATGGCCGCAATGGCTCAATCGCACGAACACCACCTATTATCGAATAATGGGGTGCATAAGAGATGAGAAAGCACAGGACATTTACAGCGATCAGAGCATAGTTCAAATATGGCGTTCGCCAGGGCCGAATACTCGTGCGAATGGGCAATATCATAAGGATATTGTAACGCCACAAAGGTTTGGTGACGAAAGAAAAACTTTATTTTTTGCCGAAGCGGTGGTAATAAGATTGCAGAAATTTTGAACTGAGTCACGGTGAACTTGAGAAGGTCACGGCGATGAAAGTGTATAAGCAGCACGTAGCCAAAATTTCGGTCTGCTCATTTGTTGTTGCCGTTGCGTTCGGGGCACAGACCAACAGAGCGCCCGTCGAATGGTATCGGTCAGCCGGAAACATCCTTAGGCAAGAACCCAAGTGGTATGGCAGTGACGAGGCCATCCGAATCGCAGAGAACGTCCTGCTATACCAGCGTGGCACCGGCGGCTGGCCAGCCAACGTCGATATGATCCGCCAGCGGACTGAAAAAGAAAAGAACCAAGCTCGCGCGGCAAAGGACAAACAGGACTCAACGCTGGATAACGGCGCCACCCACACGCACCTGCGCTACCTGGCCAGGGTGTACAATGCGACCAAACAGCAGCGCTTCAAAGAAGCCTTTTTGAAAGGCCTCGACTATCTGCTGAAAGCTCAGTACGCCAACGGCGGCTGGCCGCAGACTTATCCCTGGCTGAGCGGCTATCATAAGTATATTACGTTCAACGACGGGGCCATGATTGGGGCCATAAGTTTGCTACGTGACATCGACCGGGAAGAACCGCCGTATGCCTTTGTAGACGAAAATCGCCGTGCAAAGGCACACCAAGCCGTCCGCAAGGGCATCGAGTGCATTCTAAAGTGCCAGATAATTGTCGGTGGCAAACGCACCGCCTGGTGTCAGCAGCACGATGAAGAAACGTTCGAGCCGAGGCCCGCGCGGGCTTTTGAGCCGGCAGCTATTACTGCCTGCGAGAGTGTCGGCGTG
>CAZPJZ010000394.1:0-3358 GCA_964586995.1 uncultured Pirellulales bacterium
AGTCCGGCCAGGCCAATCGTCCCCCGTTGTAAGGCTTCATGGGTGCCGGGCCGACGTACATGTCGTAGTCGAGGCCCGGCGGGATCGGTTCTTCGACCGGAGGCTTGCGATATGACCTTTTGTACTCAGGGCCGGGAGCGCCCACCTTGACGGTGTGGATTTTGCCGACGTATCCGTTTCTTGCCAGCTCACACGCGAACTGGAAGTTTCGCTCCGACCGCTGCTGGGTGCCGGTCTGGAACACCCGTCCATATCTCCGGACGGCATCTCGCATGGCCTCGCCCTCGGTTACTGCAACTCCCAAAGGCTTTTCGCAATACATGTCTTTACCGGCTTGTGCCGCGGCGACGGCAATCAACGCGTGCCAATGGTCCTGCGTGGCAATCACTACCGCGTCAATATCCTCGCGAGCCAGCAGGTCGCGAAAGTCGTTGTATGCGGAACATCCCCGGTCGCCGTAATGTTGATCAACCAGATTCTTGGCGTTTTGCCGACGGGCCTCAACAACGTCGCAGACGGCCACCATTCGAACGCCGGCGTTGCTTAGAAACGCTTTGGTGTTATGTGTGCCCTGGCCGCCCGTACCAATGCAGCCCATCAAGATGCGGGCACTTGGGGCAACAGTTCCGGCTTTGCCCAGAGACGAGGAGGGCACAACGTATGGCAGGGCTACCACCGCGGCGGCTATTTCGCCGGCTTTTTTCAACACGCTTCGCCGTGTTATTTTTCTATATCGTGACATCGATGGGTCTCCTTTGATTGTCGATTCTTGATTTTCGGCGCTCATTGAGGATCGAGCATGCAGGTTCCAGCTCAAATCGCGCATCGAGTTTTCAACCTGTTATTCTACCTGCGTTCCGCCGAAGTCCAAAGACTTTCCAAAGGTTTTTTGGGCGCCAGAATGAACATACGCACAGTATGCACGTATAAAAACGCATAAATCTTGCCGATGGTATTGGAGGAAAAATGGTCAGGCAAAAAGCAGCAAAATATGCGTGGAGGCTTTGGAAAGAATGGCGGATGACCATTTTTTTCATCGTCTTCGTGGTAATCCCCATAAAATCAAGTCTGGCAGATTGGAATTGGGTTCCCACCGGCTCGATGAATCCCACCATACTGGAGGGTGACCTCGTCTACGTCGATAAGGTGGCTTACGACCTGAGATTTCCGCTGACCCTGCACCGGCTGGCAGAGTGGTCCGACCCCCAACGGGGCGACATCGTGATTTGCCTTTCTCCTGATGATGGGACTCGGCTGGTCAAGAGAGTGATAGGGGAGCCGGGCGACACAGTCGAAATGAAAAACAATGTGCTCATTTTGAACGGAGAGCCGCTTGCCTATACGACAGTCGATATGCGAGGGGCGGAAGTTTTCCGCGGCGAATTCGGCGTACTTGCCATGGAGGACTTAGATGGCACCGTCCATCCGGTGATGAGCATTCCCTCTGTCTCGGCAATGCGGACTTTCGGGCCGATAAGAGTGCCACAGGATCGTTACTTCGTCATGGGTGACAACCGAGATATCAGCCGTGATTCGAGGTTCTTTGGATTCGTGGAACGAAAACGCATCCTCGGAAAGGTCAAGGGCATTATCGGGTCAGTTAATATAACCGACAAGTTTCAGCCGAGATTTGGCCGATTCTTTGCCCCGTTGAGGTAATGCCCTCGGTCTCGGTCGGGCCCGCCTTATAACCGAGCGTCAATTCATGCCGGCTTCGCTTTTTGCAGTGTGGAGCAAGCGAGCCAGCCAGTTTTTGTCGTGAGCTCCAGAAGACCTGCAGCGGCACTATTTCTTTTTGGATTTGGCCTTGGTCTTAGTGGCTTTCTTTGCTTTGGCTGTCTTCTTGCCGGCTCTGCATCCGCATGTGTTACACATCCTTGCGCCTTTCAAAAGAGGTTTCTTAGTCATTGTAGTATATTCTGGACGTTGAAATCTGCTCTTTACCAGAGATTATAATAAATCGGGAAACAGAAAGTCAACAAGATAGGAGATTTTTTTGAAGATTCCATACCGCTGGTGGCCGCTGCAGCGAGAACGGGGCACGTGGACCAGAGGCTCACCTCTGTTGTACAGCGCTGCAGCTTACAGCGTGCAGCCTATAGACTATCCGCAGAACTCTTCAAGCTACACTTTTATGGTGCAAAGCACAGGACTTTGCCATCGTTCATTGAGAGGTATAGCCGACCACGTGACGCGGCCATGCCGTCCCAGACCGGCGCGCTGTCGAGTTTGAGTTCGCCCAGTTTTTTGCCATCCGAAGCGGAAACGGCCCAGAGCACAGCACCCTTTTGCCCTTCAAGAGCCGCAAGCTGTTCATGCAATTTCTTTTGGGTATCAGTGTCGTCGGGCTTGTAAAAAGCCGCCTCCTCATCAACCACATCCGGCGGGCCCGCGACAAAAAGCGTTTTGTCCGCAAGCACCATTGCACGGACGGCAAGTGCCGGACGCTGCTGTGACCATTTGAAACTGGCTGCAGATAGCTCCTGCAGTGAAAAGCCCTGGCGGAGCTGCCAATCTGAAGAGTCGGCATTTTGCTTGTTGGACTTGGCATTTATCCGGCCCGTGGCTTTACTCACGCGACTGATAGATTCGCCCGTTATGTCCTTGTCAGCGGCGTAGAGATGATATTCCAGCACAGAGGCATTGCACAGGTACTCCGGCTTACGTCCGTAGCCGTACACAGACGATTCGTCAGTCACGAGTATCCGCCCGGAGGGGACCAGGCGACCGGCACGGAACCACCCGCCGTATCCGCCTGTGGCGGTTCGGCCATACATCCAGTAGGAGCGGTGGAACCACGAATCGTCCAGAAAGCCAATCGTGCAGAAAAGGTGCGCCCCTTCGCCCTGCTGGTCGGTGGCTTCTCGTGGGGCGATTTCCTGGCGATTGCCGTCGAGGTCGAACCGCTGAGACCGCATATAAAGATACTCTCCATCGCTTGACAGAATGTCCGGCAGTGCCACCGGCATATTCAAGCCCTTGACGTATATCTGCAAGTTCTGGCCTGATTCGGGGTCGCGGTCATCCAAGATGGTCTGCGATAACTTGCGGCCCGTCTGGGGGTCGAGCCGAAGCAGGTGCATCCCCCCGTCCAAGAACATCGACCTTCCTGCAAGGCAGTAGACAACAGCCTGCCCTGAGCCGGTCGAAGGATCGTCCTGCACCAGTACGCTGCCGTGAACGGGCCAGGGGGATTCCACTTGTTCAAAGGCCACTAACCGGCGATCCTCGGGTGCGGCCCGGAAACGCCAGGCCAGCTTGCCATCGGTAGCGCGCAGGCAGTAAACCCAGCCATCTGCGGACCCGAAAAGCGCCAGTCCTTTGTGAATCGTCGGCGGCGAGTCCACGCGTCCGCCGG
>CAZPJZ010000395.1:0-3353 GCA_964586995.1 uncultured Pirellulales bacterium
GTGACTGGGCCGTCGTTGATGCTGCTTACGTGCATATACTCGCCGAAGACTCCTCTTTGCACAGTTACGCCCTGTTCGGCGATCAGTTGAATGACCTTTTCATAAAGCTGCTGCGCCGTCGCCGGCTCGGCCGCCGCATCGAAACTCGGCCGACGGCCTTTTCGGCAGTCACCATGAAGGGTAAAATTGCTCACCAGCAACATACTGCCACCGACATCTACGACGCTTCGATTCATCTTGCCCGCCTCGTCTTCAAATATTCGCAGGTTCACCAGCTTGTCAGCCATGAACTCAACGTCCTTTGAACCATCTTCTTTGCCGACACTGAGATAAACCAACAGCCCTTTTCTTATGTTGCCGACGGTCTGTCCGTTCGTCTCCACTTTGGCTTGCAGCACCCGTTGTATAACAGCCCGCATAGTTATCCTTTCAGGAGCTATTGTATCGGAAAAATTCTGTGTGAGCTGTCGTTCTAAAACCACGGCGAAGACGCCGCTCGCCGGATATGCAGCTCGTCCATAACGGCATTGCCTTTGTGCGTGACAAGATAAAGAACCAGCTCAGCGATTTCTTCCGGCTGGATAAGGTCTTGTTTTTCTATGTCCGGCCGGACCTTTTGCACTAATTCCGTATCCACCCCGCCGGGGCACAGCAAGTGCACCCGAATCATCGAGCCTTTGAGCTCCTCAGCCAACGATATTGTCATCCCACGCAGGGCGTGCTTGGACGCCGTATAGGCGCTCTGAAGCGGATAGCCCTTGACCCCAACTACAGAGGCGATATTGATAATGCAGGCAGACTCGGCCTTCCGCAATAGCGGCAGCGCCTCCCGGCATAAGATAAATGGCGCACGGGCGTTGACTTGAAAGCAGCGGTCCCAATCCGCTGTTTTGGTCTCTTGCAATGCCGCTGAGTGGGTGACGCCCGCGTTATTAACCAGTATGTCCAGTCGGGCGAATCTTTCGCCGGTTACCTTAACCAGGTTCTTGATAGCCTGCTCATCAGCCAAATCGGTCACTACAATCTCCGCGTGTCCGCCCACCGCTGTCACGAGCTTAGCCGTCTCTTTTAGTTTTTCGCCCGAGCGAGCGGTAAGGACCACTGTCGCGCTTTCATTGGCCAGTGCGACACTGATAGCCCTGCCGATGCCTCTGCTTGCTCCTGTTACCAACGCAACTTTCCCAGCTAATCGTTCAGGCATTTCGCAATCTTTCCAAAAGTAACGCCGGAATTATAACCGAAAATCGGGGCAGGCAAAACCCCGCTTTCGCGGCAGAATACAGTACTACCTCCATTCTCCGCGGATTGTTTTGGTATTCTTCGGTCCGTGAGGACATTGGTCTTGATTGTCACCGTGAAATAGTGTATATTTATCGGTCAGTTCTATGTTTTGAGGTGACTAATGTGCGACAGTGCTATGAAGCAGATAAGAGGATTTACGCTTATCGAACTGCTGGTGGTTATCGCTATCATCGCCCTTCTAATGGGGATTCTTTTGCCTGCACTTACTGCTGTGCGGGAGCAGGGCCGGCGGGCCGTCTGCAGCCAAAATGAGAAGAACATGGGATTGGGCTTGTTTTTGTACGCCAACGACTATGACGGCAAGCTGCCTCTCAACCAGGTCGACCGCTGGTTGTTCGACGTTTCCTACTGGACGACCGATATTATTCTGAGCACGGGTGCCTTCGACCGGCATATTTTCTACTGCCCATCATGGCGACAGAGAGACAACATCATCTTTTGGCGCTATGGGGAGAATTTGCCAGCCGGGACGCCCGAGAACTACCCTAACCCCGAGCCACAGGCCGAAGCCACCCGCAAAGACTATCATCGCATTATGGGATACTATTGGCTCATTGATACGGTCCAAGGAAGAAGAATCCCGCCTTGGAGCCCTGACAACAGGCATACCGAATGGGTCAGATCTGTCGTTGCGACCCAGAGCGCTGCTGGAAGCGTTGAGTTGATAACCGACGTAACTGCCAGCAATGGGCGCGAACGGACGTCCGACTTCACCAAGGCAACCGGCGGATGCTGGTCGCGCTGGCAAGTCTACGACAGAACAAACCATTTGAAAAGCGGTTCACGGCCCACTGGGGGAAATATTCTCTTCGTCGATGGACACGTGCAGTGGCGGCATTTCAATGAAATGCAGCGCCGTTGGTCCTGGCAGGGTGGGGACTATCCTAATCCCAGCTTCTGGTGGTAAGCATCCGAATCAACGGGCAGGTCGCTTTGCCACGCTTACCGTCGGCGGATCGGCTGTCTGGGCTGATTGTCGGGTTCGATAGGCTCAACTTGCCCGGGCCTTTGTCCCTGGTTGTAGTATGTATCCCGTCGGCCGGTCGAGGCGGTAATTTCCTTCTCCAGGGCCTGGACGAGCTTATCGAACCGCTTCTGCCGGTCCAGCAGAACGCCGTCAATTGCGGCAGTGGTCTTGTTCCCCTTTTCGAGAACGGCCACTTTTCGTATCGAGACAATCTGGCCCGCCACCTGGTCGTGGACAGCATCTGCCAAATCTATTCTGCCATCAGGGTCTCTCTGCATCCACGTATCCAAGTCTATTTCGTATTTCACGAGCGCGTCAGGCGCCGGTATGTGCAAGGTTCCGGGCGGGCTCTGAGGTCTGGCTAATCCATCCGGCTCTGTTAGAACTCCTCTGGCCTGGCGTGTTCTACCGGAGTAGAGTGTCGTCCGACCTCTTGTTGGCTGCTCTTGCGGGTATGTTTGCCCGGACCTGGCATACCTGCTGCCAGCCCGACCACGCGTGCTTCTGATCGGCCTTTGGGCCTTGATTTCCTCCTGGATGTCTGCGACGAGTCTTTTCAATTGCTCTTGTCTGCTTGACAACAGAGCGTCAATGGCAGCCGTTGTTTTCTTGGCCTTCTCTTCTACGGCCACGTCTCGTATGAATCGAATCTCCGCGCCGACCTGCCTGTCTACCGCTACTGCCAGGCTGACCGTATTATCGGTCTTTTTCTCCAGCCACTCACGGATCTCGTAGCGGCTCCTTCCATCTACCAGTTCGAGTGCTTTATCCAGACCGTCAAAGGCCTTAATGCGGGCGACAATCGCATTCGGGTCAGCAAGTATGTTTGCCAGAGCATTCGGGTCCGTCCTGGCGCCAGGCCCGGCTTCCGGCCGCATCTGTTGCGGGTAGTCGGCACGGAAGCTCGGCATTTCCTGCCCCTCTTCCAGACCATACAGCCGGCCCTGTGCCATGTCGGGCGGCGGCTCCTTCGCGCCGTGCTTGAGCAGAAACTCCTCGATTTCTGCACGCCCTTTCTTCTTGGCCAATGACAGCGCGTTCTCACCTCGACTGCTTACAGTGTTAATATCGGCCCCTTTTGCAA
>CAZPJZ010000396.1:0-3347 GCA_964586995.1 uncultured Pirellulales bacterium
ATCTGGCTCGACAGAGGGGTCTCGAGGGCTACAGGGGCTTCAGAGAGAGTGACCGATCTCTACCTGCAGAGTGTCGCAGGGGATGAACTAGGGCTAGAAGAGACACGGCAGTGGGGTACGCGCGAAGTGGAGATAGTTAATGTTCGTTTCCTGGACAGCAAGGGGGAGGAACGCTCAGTCTTCGAGACGGGTGAGAGGATGGTAGCCAGAATAGAATATGAGGCTCATACCAGGGTTGAAAGGCCGGTCTTTGGGATAGCCATCTATCGGCGCGATGGGCTTCAGGTCAACGGTCCTAACACCAAGGCTTCCGATTTCCCCATCCCCTGGGTTGAAGGGAAAGGCCAGGTGGACTACGTAATAGAGACCCTACCCCTCTTGGAGGGGACATATAGATTCTCCGCTTCAGTCTATGATCACTACCTGGCCCATGCCTATGATCATCACCATCAACTATATTCTTTTCGGGTAGAGCGAGGAGGGACGGCGGAAACCTGCGGGGTTTTCCACATCCCAAGCAGGTGGGAGCATCGGCGAGCATGAAGATCCTAATCACCAGTCACCACTTAGTCCACTACGGGGGGACAGAACTCTATGTTTATACACTAGCCGGCGAACTGCAGAAGCAGGGACATGAGGTAGTCGTTTTCAGCCCTCTACTCGGTGAAGCGGCCACTAGAATTCGAGAAGCGGGAATCAGAGTAGTGGATGATCTTGAGGAGATCTCTTCGGAGAGATTCGATCTCATTCATGGGCACCACAGGAGACCCACGCTTCTCGCCTTCTGCTTCTTCCCCTTCATCCCGATAGTCTATGTGAGCCACGGGTTCGTCCCTCGCGTTCTTCCCTTTGAAGCCCCTCCCGATCCACCAGTAGGGGCGGAGAAATTCATCGCCGTCTCCGAGGAAGTGAAGACCCATCTAGTGGACAACTTCACCATATCGGAGAGGGATATTGAGGTAGTGGTAAACCCCGTTGATGTGGAGAGGTTCAAGCCCCAAGGGCAGATCGACCAGGCAGTGAGAAAAGTCCTGTTGATCAGCAGCAACAAGAACAGAGTGCAAAAGGAGTTAGTGGAACAAGCCTGTTTTCGGTTGGGGTTGAAGCTAGAGATTATAGGCTGGGAAAAAAGGGTATGGAACGTGGAGGACTATATCAACGAAGCCGACTTAGTGGTCGCCCTAGGAAGAGGGGCCATGGAGGGCTTGGCCTGCGGGAGAGCGGTGGTGGTATGCCATGACAAGGTCTGTGATGGCATCATCACCGAGGAGAATATCGACGATCTCCTGGAGACGAACTTCTCAGGGAAAAGGTATGGCAGGCCAACCACCCTTGAAACCCTAATAGATGAATTCCGAAAGTATGATCCAGGAATGGGGAGGGTAAATAGACAACTTGCTCTGGAGAGGTTCGACGCCCAAAGACAAGCCCGAAAACTCGTAGAGATCTATCAGAAAGCCATCGAAAACTCTCCTCGAAAGGAAGCCAGCCTGACCCCGGGCGAGAAGATAGGCTTACTTGAATCCTACCTAATCGACCTGGCAAAACAATCGAAGGAAACCGAGGTAGGGGTTTTAAGGGAAAAGATCGCAAGACTACAAGAGGAGGTAGTTATCTTGCGGGAGTTAGTTAAGGGCTATGAGCAAGGACGGTTCATCAGAACCATGACCGCGCTCCACCGTTTGGCAGATAGTTTTGATAATCTGGTTAAAGCGAGGAGGATCTAAAGGAGCCCCATTGAAAAGCATCGCTCAGGGAAATGATAAGACTGCTGGATTGCCAGGACCCACGGTCATCGTCCTCAATTATGACGGGGTTGGATATCTGGAGGAGTGTTTCCGTTCCTTAGAAGCCCTCAACCATCGTGATGACAAACTGGAACTGATGGTGATAGATCAGAGATGCAGGAATGTGAGGGAGAACTAGGGGCTGTGATCTGTTCCTGAAACCATCGATCTAGCCTGGGCAGGGCCTTTGCCGCCCGAGTGGAGGTAGAAGATGAGCCTAGTCAGCATTGTGATTCCTGCCTATAACGAAGAGGAAGCGATCGGCCACGACCTAGATACGATCCTGGAGACGATGGGGGCCAGCGGCTATGAGTATGAGGTGATCGTCGTTGACGACGGCTCCACCGACCGCACGGCCGATATCGCGAGGAAAAGAGAGGGGGTAAGGTTGATTCGACACCCCCGCAACAAGGGAACCGGAGCAGCCAGGAAGACGGGCGTCCGGCAGGCTAAAGGGGATTTAGTGGTCATGACCGATGGAGACGGCAGTTATCCAAACCAGGATATACCTAGGCTCTTGGAACTCTTTCCAAAGTACGATATGGTGGTCGGAGCCAGAACGGTGGAGAGAGGTGGAATGCGCCTGCTCCGTGCGCCTACTAAGTGGCTGATTCGACAACTAGCCAGTTTCATCACCGCTACGAAGATCCCCGATCTGAACTCTGGGTTTAGAGCGTTCAAGAAGGATATCGCCCTCAAGTTCTTCAATATCCTTCCCGATAGCCATTCCTGGGTAGCCACTATCACTATCGCTTTCCTAAGCAACGATTACCAGGTGGCTTTCATCCCCATCGATTACTATGCACGTAAGGGAAAGTCCACTTTCCATCCCCTAAAGGATACCTACAACTACATCTCTTTGGTAGTCCTCACTATCATGCAGTTCAACCCCTTAAAGTTCTTCCTCCCCTTGGCAACCTCCATCTTTCTCCTTGGCTCGGCGAAGTTGCTATACGATCTCATCTTCCTGTCGGATATTAGAGAGTCGGATATCATGCTCGTCCTCACGGGGGTGATCGTGGTTGTGATGGGGCTCCTTGCCGATCTGATCGTTAAGGAGCACCGGTATAGGTATCTCGACCTTGAGGGGAGGAAAGTCGAGCAGTGGGAAGAGGAGGGCGATGAGCGATAGGCTTGGCTTGATCGCAGGCAATATTTACGATAAGTACGGATCCAAGAACCCCCTCGCGAGGCACTTGATGGCCGGGTTCTTCTCCACCTTGGGTGAGCTCATTCAACCACTGCCTGTGGAGAGATGTCTGGAGGTAGGCTGCGGTGAGGGTCAGTTGATGAGGCACCTTAAGGAACTAAGAGAGGAGATGGCCATTTGGGGTAGCGACATCTCGGAAGAGATATTGAGGGTCGCAGCGGGTATGAATCGCGACTGTGGCTTCATCGCTGCCTCGGTGGAGAGCCTACCTTTCGAAGCGGGGGCCTTCGACTTAGTGATGGCCTGCGAGCTCCTGGAGCATGTGGCTCGGCCTGGCGAGGCCTTAGCGGAGATAAAGAGGGTCACCAACTCCTATGTCCTGGTTAGCGTGCCCTGGGAGCCTATCTGGC
>CAZPJZ010000397.1:0-105 GCA_964586995.1 uncultured Pirellulales bacterium
CGGTAGGTTTGCAGGTGACGCCCAGCGTCGGCGCGACCGTCGTGACTGGCGTGCGTTTCTGCACGGCCAACGACGCGGTCGAACGCGATCCCGTCAGGTACGAGC
>CAZPJZ010000397.1:115-3347 GCA_964586995.1 uncultured Pirellulales bacterium
TCAACTGGCCGGACATCGAACAAGTAAACCAGGCCATTGACGACCAGATCGTGACCAAGTACCTGCACTTTAGCGGTGCTACGCAGTCGGTAGGTTTGCAGGTGACGCCCAGCGTCGGCGCGACCGTCGTGACTGGCGTGCGGTTCTGCACGGCCAACGACGCGGTCGAACGCGATCCCGTCAGGTACGAGCTGTCCGGCTCCAACGTCAGCATCGATGGTCCGTACACCCTAATTGCCAGTGGGGATATCAAGGATTTCGCCGGGGCGACGGCTTGGACACGGCAGACATGGACCACGACGCCGATGAAGTTCGCCAATACTGTGGCGTACAAGCATTATCAGTTGATGTTCCCAGCCTGTCGCGGTCCGGGCCAGAACAGCATGCAGATTGCTGAAATCGAGCTGCTGATGGACGTTTATACGGCGACGAATCCATCGCCGGCCGACAAGAAGACCGGCGTGGCTCAGCCGCTGTTTACGTGGGTGCCCGGTGACACCGCCGTACTCGAGGACGTGTATCTCGGCACGACGCCCAATCTGACCCTGGCCGACCGGATGGTCGAGCGTCAGTCCGCACAGTTCAAACTGTACTACCACTACCTGTTCCCGCTGGAGCCGGGCAAGACCTACTACTGGCGGATCGATGACATCGACCTGGCGGGCAACGTCTATACCGGCCAGGTGTGGAGTTTCACGATGGCGGCGCTGATCGCTTACGATCCGAGGCCGCGAGATGGCGAGAAGTGGCTCGATCCGGGTGTCGATCTTAGCTGGCAGCCGGGCCAGCGCGCCACTAAACACGAACTGTACTTCGGCACGGACCAGGCGAAAGTCGCCGCCCGCGACGCCAGCGTCTTCAAAGGCTCGCTGACTCTGCTTTCCTTCGACCCCGGACCGTTGGCGATGAATACCACGTACTACTGGGTTGTTGACGAGATCGACAACCTCGGCAGTAAGAAGGAAGGTGACGTGTGGAGCTTCACTACCACCGGCGGTGGCGGCGGCCTCAAGGCCGAATACTTCAACAACACAGACTTGAGCGGATTTCCGGTGTTGACGCGGATCGATTCGAGCATCAACGTCACGGCCGCGATAGGTGCACCGGTCCCAGACGACAACTACTCGGTCCGGTGGACGGCGGACTTGGAGATCGACATCGCTGACACCTATGTGTTTGCCATCAACTGCCATGCCTTTACGCGGATGTGGATCGATGGCGATTTGATCATTGACAAGTGGCCAGTGGCCGGAGTCGGAGCGCCCACGGTCATCTCCAAGTACTTCTCCCTGCCGGTCCCTCTGACCAAGGGCGTTCATTCATTGCAGGTAGAGTACATAAGCACCAACAACGATGCGGAGACATTGACCTGGTCGACGGCGACGATGGCCGAGGTGATTGTTCCCGCTGGTCCCCTGCAGCCACCTGTAAGGGCTGGCGGCGCGAATCCGCCGAATGGTGCCGTAGATGTTAAGCAGACGCCTGTGCTTCGTTGGTCGGCGGGAATGAAGGCGGCCAAGCACAACGTCTACTTTGGCACCGACGCCACTGCGGTGCTCAATGCCACTACGGCATCGGCAGGTATCCATCGAGGTCAGCAGGACCTTGCAGCTAACACTTACGTGCCTACCGAGACTCCGCTTGCATGGAACAGCACCTACTACTGGCGGATCGACGAGGTCAACGGCGTTGACGTCTGGAAAGGTGACGTCTGGAGCTTTACCACTGCCGATTTTCTGGTCGTGGACGACTTTGAGGACTACACAGACGATGTCGGCAGCAGAATCTTCCAGACCTGGAAGGACGGCTGGGGCTACAACGAGCCTCCGCCCGGCTACGCCGGCAACGGCACGGGCTCAGGCGTGGGCAACGCTCAGCCTCCCTTTGCCGGGCAAACCATCGTTCACACCGGTGCTCAGTCGATGCCCTTGGCTTACGATAACAGCGGCACAGGTGGAAAGGCGCGGTACTCCGAGACGTTCCGAGAGTGGATCTTGCCGCAGGATTGGACGGTAAACAACCTCAAGGCATTGACGCTGTATTTCTACGGCGGTTCTGCCAACGCGGCTGAGCAGCTCTATGTGGCGCTGGAAGATAGCGGCGGCCAGGTCAGGGCAGTGAACCATCCTAACACCGAGGCCGTTCAGGCAAACATCTGGCAGGAGTGGAACATCCCGCTGACGGACTTTGCCGGCGTGAATCTAAAGGCGATCAAGAAGATGTACATTGGTCTTGGCAACCGGACCAGTCCACAGGCCGGCGGTAGCGGCACGATATTCATCGATGATATTGGAGTGTATCCGAGCAGGTGTGTTCCCTCCAAGGGCAAGCCCGCTGCCGACCTCAGCGGCAACTGCGTTGTGGACTACCCAGATGTTGAGATTATGGCCGATCTGTGGCTTGATAGCGGCTTTGTGATCACGCCCGTCAATCCTGGCACCACTAATCTGGTGGCGCGCTACACCTTCGACGGCAACACCAACGACAGTGCCGGCAGCAATAACGGCACTGCGATAGGCTTGCCGACGTACGGCGCCGGCAAATTCAACCAGGCGATTCGCCTTGACGGAGTCGATGATTTCGTTGATTGCGGCGCCGGCGCAAGTTTGAATATCACCGGTGCGGTCACGGTTTCGGCGTGGATCAAGCTTTCTGCATTAGGCATCGACCAGAAGCTTGCCAGCAACGAGGGCGGTAACGCCACTGACGGCGGCTACAAGCTCGGTGTATTCACCAACAACAGGGTTGAGTTTGAGATTCGAAATTCCACCAACGCGGCGACGCTAAACAGGAGCGTTGGCGGCGGAACAGTCCTGACGCCCGGTGTTTGGTATCACGTTGCCGGCGTCTATTCTGAGGGCAATTACATCCGGACGTACGTCAACGGCGTTCTGGATAGAGAAATGGCTACGACGGCGGTACTTGCCACTTCGACAGGTACTTTCAAGGTCGGTGGCAGCTTTGCTGGTGACGGGAGCCTTTTCAACGGCCTCGTAGATGAGGTCCAGGTCTATAAGGCGGCTTTGTCCGGCGCCCAGATTGCGTGGCTTGCCGGCCACACCTCACCGCTGTCGATACCGGCTGACCTGCATCAGGACGACAAGATTGACCTTAAGGACTTTGCTGTATTAGCGGATTCGTGGCTGGACCAGCTATTCTGGCCGTAATCGCCAACGTCGGACCCTGCGGTGAACTGCGGGGCTAACCTTGCACCGTTTCGGGGCCTGTACCA
>CAZPJZ010000398.1:0-3337 GCA_964586995.1 uncultured Pirellulales bacterium
CGGCGTTAAGCTGACCTTGCTCGGCGTACTGTGGTTCCCAATTGTTTGTTCGTTTCATCGGCTTGACTTTGCATCGTATCGCCGCGCTCAGTTCTTCCAATAGATTTGCATCGCCGCCGGGCCTGACGTTCCACACATCTGGGCCGCTGCCCCTGCCCGGCACTCTTTGCTCGGTGAATTTCACTCTCGGCATGACGAAGTCATACTCGTCCAGGTCCTCATGATAGTCGCCAGGTGCTACCCGTTCCATGATGCCCGCAGGTCCACCTGCGGCTACAGCGGCGCCTATAACCGTTTTGCCAACGGCTGATAAAAATTGCCTTCGGCTGATGTGCCTCAACTGTCGCTTCATGGTTTGGTCTCCACCACTTGTTCATCGACGAGGAAAAATTCCGAGGCCAGCAGGCCATCCTCTTTATTAAGCTCATATCTCCATGGCTCAGCGTTGGGGGTCCCATCTGCGTTATCTTCGAGTACGGGCGTTTCCGTCTTGAGCAGGTTTCGCTGGCGATACCACTGTTCCAACTGCTTCGACGCAAAGGCAAACGCTTCTAACACCGATACTCTGCCGTCGCCGTCGCTGTCACTTTCGGTCCGCGCCAATGCCGGAACGAAGAATTCACCAAATTTGGTGCTGTATTGCTGATTTTCTGTGCAGCCGCATACAACAACTCTACCTTTGCCCGTCATGGTTTTGACAGCCAGGCCGGCGCCGGGGCAATCAAGAACTATCAACATGCTGGATGCCTTGATCCCATTTATCCACTCGCTCAGATGCAGGTGTGTTATGTCTTCGCCAGGCAGGTTGAGGCGCAGCTCGCCGGCGACGGTATTGGCCTGGCCCACATAATAGAATATGAATCTGTCCATGGGTCTGCTCTTGGCAGCGAATGCGGTAAGCGCCTCTTTCACATTGTCCGCGGTCGATACTCTTGGGCTCTCAGGCATTCCCGAATTATTGCCCAGCAGCAGACATAGCCGCTCAGATTTGATCTTTGCCTGGGCCAGAAAAAACCTCTGCAGATCCGTCACCACTCGGTTCTTAACCAACAGGTGATTTGGGTCTTTGCTTATGCCACTGACAATCAGTACGTACGTATCTCTCTTTTCGTTCGGATTCTGGCTTTTCTCGGCGCACCAGGCCTGTCCGGCTGTAAATTTGCCGGCGAAGACCAGCAGGCTTGCTATCAAAATTGCTTCTCTATTGGGCATTGATGGTTTCATACCAGACCTATGGCTCGCCTTAAATACCAACTGACGCTCAGTAGTAGACACGAAGATAGTAGCAGCGGCCAAGTGGGCCAGATACTTGTCATCCGGGTCACGGTTCCCGTCTGCATTCGGGCTTCAAACATCTGGGCGGCGGCTTTGGTCAGCTCGTCGGCGTGGAAGTACTTGCCGTTAAGCTTCTGCGCCAAGGCCCGAAGAAATGCCTCGTCCAATTCGGTGTTGCTCATCTCATTCGCAACGGCGGGCAGGTCCACCGCGACAGTCGTTTCACCCAGGAACGTGCCATTGATTTCCGCCTGCGCCCGCGCCACAATGTTCTCGTCCTCGATACCCTCCAATTCAGCGGCGTAATATCCGCGGCCCACCGGATCCATGCTCAGAACCTGGTCGCTTATCGTGACCAGGACATTAGCGCCGCTGACCGGGGCGAATGATTTGTCGCAGACGTACGCACTGAGCTTGACTTTGTCCGCTTGGTCGCCGGCACGTTCCGCGAAGAGCTTGACTCCAGCTTCGACGTTTGCCACCTGGCCCACATAGCAGGTCAGCCCCGACATGAGTCTGTAGAGCATCCCGCCGTCGAGGTCTTCCCGGTACAGCAGAAAGAGCTGCGCCGCATTCAGCAGACAGACCCTGCCCCTGCCGACCCGATGAACGCAGATAACGGGCGTGTCGCCGATGGTAGCCAGGGTCGTGGCCGCGGGCTTAGTATTGGCTATCGAGTAATATGGTGCGATCGGCTCTTGCTCATCCGTCAAATCTGAGAGGTCGATTATTTTGCTCTCGGCTGCCTCGAAGGTCAGCTCTATTTGGCCCGCACTGCGTATCTGGTTGAGCGGTTTATCGGTGTCGATAATTGCGGGCAGAAGCGAAATGATTTTGTCGCCGGACCAGCCCCGTGAGAGAGTCTCGTCCGTCGGCCTTGGACCAACATTATAGTTTCTCTCACGGGGCCAGGCTGCCGGCCCATAGTTCTCTCGACCCGGCAGCAAGATAAGTCCCCCTCCTCTATCCACCACGAAGCTGTACAGACCGTCGAGCTGCGAACGGGTCAAGCGGGCCAAATCGCAAGGGCCGAGCACGATAATATCGTAGCGGTAGAATGCTTCCCGGCTATCGGGAAGCCTTACATATCCGCACATCTGGGCGGCCTGCTCGGATAGACCAAACCGTCTGATAACGTCTAAGCCCAGGTCCAATTCGATCTTGTCGTCTCGGGCGAGGGCCTGGCGTATCTTGCCAATATCGAAATTGACCGCCTGTGAGTACAAAAGAACTCTAAGCCTGTGCTCTTCGATGACGTTCACGACTGTGCTGCGCTGGTTGTTGGCGACGTTGGTTTCCTTGACGGCGGATTTTGCGCGGGCCGAAAGCGTGTGATTGCCCAGGGTGTCGGCTGCCGTTGTGAACTCGGCTACGGCCTCGTAGGTTTCCGGACGCGACATCAGTTGGCCGCTTTTGCCTGGAGCGAACTTGCCCGGATCGAGCTGCTTAGAATCGATCACGCGATTATCCTTCAGCAATTCAACGGTCACAGGCGCATCTTTCAAACCTCTGGCAGTGACGGCGACATGCACCTGGTAAGCTGTATCGATGGTGACCCTTGACGGCGCCCTGACCGACCTTACTGCTATATCCCTTTGTTGTCCCCTCGCCCCCACCCCGACAAGAATAACTTGAAAGTCTTTCCTGCTGAGAGCCAGATAGGCCTCAATACTTTTGTCGTCAGCCTGGCCGTCCGTAAAGATGATTGCCCCTGCCACGTTGGTCTTATCCGTGTCCTTGTCTTTTGTGGGACCATCGACGGCCTTAGCATTGGCATCGTGCATCTTGTTTACCGGATCGGGTTCTTCCGCAATGTCATACTTCTGCAGTAGCGCCAGGACGCCGTGCAAATCTGTTTTGGCGCCCCAGCGTCTCAGCAAGCCAACGGCGCCTCCGTAATAGGCCTGGCGGTCAAATCCAAATATCTTGTATTCCGGTCCCTTTAGCTCGGAAGGGCGAAAGTTCTCGGCAAATACGCTGATCGCCTTATCCAGCTTGGCTGTCTGCGTTTCATCGACGACGGACATACTTTGGCTTGTATCAAACACAGCCAGTACGGAAT
>CAZPJZ010000399.1:0-3336 GCA_964586995.1 uncultured Pirellulales bacterium
CTGACGAATCCCGACCCCCGAAAAAGCTGGCCAGCATTATCATCGCAACGAGTATGCTTGCCGCCGCCGTAAACCTGTTTACTCTCAGGTGTACGATGATGTTGATGGTATCCATCCCACCTCGGTGAGGTCCTAATGTGGACGGAATCCTGCGTCTTATGTCGTCGGCGAGCCCGGGACGCACCGGCTCGGCCACTCGCTCGGCCAGCTCGTTCAGTAATTCTTTAAGCCTGTCTTCTTTCATAGCCTGCTCCGCACTGTACTTAGAGTCCTGCTGCGATTTACCGCAAGCCGCCGGCCCTCAGCTAATGCGTTTTCTCAGATGGTTCAGCGCCCTATTTAGCCTGCTTTTGAGCGTGCCTTGTCTGACCTCAGCGGCCTCGGCTGCCTCGGCAATACTCAGATGCTGCATATAATGCAGGACAACGGCCTGCTTGAGTTTCCACGGCAGCTTTTCAACGGCATCTTTTAGCCTGCTAAGCTGTTCACGATCTCCGATCTTGTCGTACTCAGCCGGGCTGCAATCGGCCATTTCCGTTGCCTGTGTACTCACCGGCTGTCTGTTCTTGCCCTTACGCCAATGAAGCCTCGAAACATTGCTTGCAATCTGATAGAGCCACGCTTCCAGCGCCGTGCCGTCTCTCAATTGGCCTATATGGCGCCACGCTCGAAGGAACGTCTCCTGCGTCAGGTCTTCGCTGAGCTGGTAGCTGTGCCCCAGCCTCCGCATGAACAGGTAGATTCGTTCGTGATACCGATCCACCAGTTCAGCCGCTGCGGCGCGGTCGCCGGCACGGAGCCGGCCAGCGAGCATCTCTGACCGTTTCTGAAGGCTCTTTCCAGCCGCTTTGGCAGTATCGTTCCTGGTTGGAGGATGCGCAGAGCCCACCTCCTGTTCCGCTGATTCGGCATTTTTTTCCATAACTCTTGCCTCACCGTGCCGGCAAACAAGTATAAGCGATTTACACTCTGCTGGCAAGCAAAACCGAGCTGCGAAGTCTCCGGGTGTGGCGCGCAACAGCGGCTTCCGGGCGAACCTACGTACCTGATTGTTCGCCGGGAAGGTCCTGATATAATAGCCGCAAATGGGTTTATCAGTCGCTTAGCAATAAAATTGTGCGCAAGATGGTCCAAAAAATCGAAGTTGGACATACATTATTTGAGCAAATCTGCCCGAGGGTTTGCTCAAATAATACGGGCCGATGTCCTGGGACGGTTTCTGACGGTTCGAAAAGCAAAAAGTATGACGCATTTTTGCTTTTCGAAGTGTGCCCAACTTCGATTTTTGAGAACTCATGATATATGTGTTTGGTTCAGGTTAGAGAGACCGACATGAAACTGTATCTTGTTCAACATGCACAGGCGGTTGCCCAGGACGTGGATTCGCAGCGTCCGCTGACTGAAAAGGGCCGGCGCGATATACGGAAAGTGGCTGGCTTCATCAAGCCTTTGCACATAGCTGTGGACTGTTTATGGCACAGCGGAAAGATGCGCGCCATCCAGACCGCGGACGTACTGGCCCAAGTCGTTAAGACAAACAAGCCGCCAGCCGCCCGAGATGGGCTTGGCCCGCTCGATGATGTCACGGCGCTGGCGAGCGAACTGGCTTCCATTGCCGGGGATGTAATGATTGTCGGGCATTTGCCTTTTCTGGCTAAGCTGACATCGCTGCTTTTGACCGGCTCGCAGTCCGTAGAGCCAGTCGCGTTCAAGCAGGGCGGCATAGTCTGCCTTAACCGCTCCGATGAAAATCGCTGGCAAATTCAGTGGATGGTGACGCCGGAGTTGCTTGCGGACGGATAGGGACGAGGCAGTTTCACGATGGACGAGGGACCATATATGATGTTTAGCCGGCACCCCTGCGGTGCCGGTAGTAAAATCATCATGCGATAGGGCATCTTCGCCAATGAATATTAAATCGTTTGGCAAAACCGTTCAGCAATTATGGCAGCGGGCCAGTCCGTGCACGCTTTGTCCGCGCAGGTGCAAAGCTGAACGCAGCAAAGGCCAAGCGGGCTTTTGCGGCATCGCCGATATGCCGGTAGTTAGCTCCGTCGGGCCACATTTTGGCGAAGAAAGCGTACTTGTGGGGCGTGGCGGCTCGGGCACAGTATTTTTTGCCGGCTGTAATTTGGGCTGCGACATTTGCAAGAATTTCGATATCAGTCACCATCGGCACGGCAGCGAAGTTACGATTGAGAAATTGGCCCACTATATGCTCGAACTGCAGGACTGTGGCTGCGTCAATATCAATTTTGTCACGCCCACCCACGTCGTCCCGGCCATCGTGGCGGCGATTGAGCTGGCGCGAAAGTCCGGCCTAACGCTTCCGACAGTCTACAATTGCGGCGGCTACGATTCGGTCGAAACGCTGCAATTGCTCGACGGCTACATGGACATTTATATGCCGGACATGAAATATTCGGATTCTGCAGTGGCTAAAGAACTCTCCGCTGCGCCGGACTATCCGCAGGTGAACTTCGCTGCGGTCAAGGAGATGCATCGCCAGGTCGGCGACCTTCAGGTGCAGAACGGCTTAGCTACCCGCGGCCTTTTGGTAAGACACCTGGTTTTGCCCAACGGCCTGGCCGGCAGCGTCAAGATTATAGACTTTTTAGCTGAGCAGATTTCTCCGAAAACGGTGATTAACGTAATGGACCAGTATCGTCCCTGCTACAAAGCCTCCGCACACCCCCAAATAAACCGCCGACCGACCCTGCAGGAAATCGACTCCGTCCGCCAATATGCAATCGAAAAAGAATTGAACGTCCTTATCTAACAAAAAAGAGCCCTGTAATCTTACTCGGCTCTAAACTCAACTGATTTTAACAACCTTTTTCAGTGAGTTTGGCCAACGGCGTAAAATATTTATCTCAAAACCTCCAATCTGAATTTTTGTGTTTTTATATCACCCCCGTATGGAGGACGTATAAGTGCCTGATAAATCCACTGATGACCGGCCCCGCGTTTGGGGTCGTAAATAATAATGCTCCTTAGTTCTCCCAATGCCTCAACTAATGGCCCATATGTTAGATGAGATTTTGGTGTTACAATTATTTTAAGCTCGTCAACATGCGATTCGTGTTCCCCCTCCTTCATCACCGTTCCAACCTCCTCGACTTCGATTTTTTCCAGATATTGCATAGCTCCGCCATCCACGTGTATGGCTCCACCCGCATCAAAAATAACATACGGTCGGACGTGTGAGGCAACTTTCCCGATCAACTGCTCGTCGTCCGCAGCATGTGAATCACTGCCAATTCTAGTGATAATAGGACCCCAAAGCCAGCGTGTCGAAAAGACTACAATTGATAGCATCACCAAGCCCAGTATGGG
>CAZPJZ010000400.1:0-3328 GCA_964586995.1 uncultured Pirellulales bacterium
CTGGTGATGCCACGCCCGCTCTGGTGGGCGACAAGCTCTATGTTTTCACGCGGCAGGGCGACGAAGAGGTCACCCTGTGCCTCAATGCGTCCAACGGCAAGGAAATCTGGCGAGATGCGTACGCGGCGCAGGCTGTGACAGGAGCGGCCGCG
Source organism: uncultured Pirellulales bacterium (assembly GCA_964586995.1). Classification (GTDB taxonomy): domain Bacteria; phylum Planctomycetota; class Phycisphaerae; order Sedimentisphaerales; family Anaerobacaceae; genus JAFNGF01. Next base: position 153 of record CAZPJZ010000400.1, read on the forward strand.
CGGCATCCGGGGCCCAGAAGCTCGCCCGCAGTTGCGGAGGGAAAGGTCGTAACACTCGGCGTAGGCGGGGTCCTTTCATGCCTGGACGCCGCCGGCAAGCTCGTGTGGCGTAAGGACCCGTTCCCCAGGGGCGTGCCGCAATTCTTCACTGCCATGTCGCCGATCATCGTTGACGGGATGGTCATCGCGCATCCGGGCGGAAAAGGCAATGGAGCGATCATCGCTTACGACCTGGCTACCGGTAACGAGAAGTGGCGATGGGCCGACGAGGGTCCGGAGTATGCCTCGCCCGCACTGTTGACGGTGGGAGGGACAAAGCAGATCGTGACGCTGGCGGAAAAGAGCATCGTGGCCGTCGGCGTAGCCGATGGAAAGCTCCTGTGGCAGCTCCCATTTGCGCCCGCGAGGATGGCGTACAATGCCGCCACACCGATTGTGGACGGGCAAACGGTCATTTACACGGGAGCGGGCCGGGGAACCAAGGCCGTCAAGATCGAAAAACAGGCCGATGGCTTTGTCACCACGGAGCTTTGGAGCAACGCGGAGCTTGCCCCGCAGTTCAATACGCCGGTGCTCAAGAATGGCCTGCTGTTCGGCCTCTCCAACCGCGGCAACCTTTTCTGCATCAACGCTCAGACCGGCCAGACGGCCTGGACCGACGCAACCCAGCGCGACCGCAGTGGGTTCGCAGCTATAGTCAGTGCCGGCCCTTGTCTGCTGGCCCTGCCCAGCAACTCTGAATTGATCGTCTTCAAGCCCGATGGCAAGCAGTACAGCGAGGTCGCGCGATACAAGGTCTCCGACACGCCGATCTACGCCCACCCGGTGATTGCAGGCAATCGTGTTTTTATCAAAGACCAGGAGACGGTGACGATGTTCACGATCGAATGATCCGACCCCCGCCTGCGCGGGCACAAGTTTAGCCTCCGCAGGACACCTTACGGCGCTGCGAAAGTAGGTAGCAGGGGTTCCGGTTAGGAGACAGACTATGAAGCCAGTCAAATTCCTGCTGAGATGCCTGACGATTGCCATTGGCTTGGCGTTGCTAAGTACGCAAGTACAGGCCGACCCTCTGGCCGACGGCAATTCAAAGCTCAAGGTACAAGCTGTCGTTCCGATGAAGGCACGAGCCTTTCGGCTGGAAGATGTGCGGCTGCTCGATGGGCCGTTTAGACACGCGATGGAACTTGACCGGGAGTATCTGCTGTCGCTGGATGTGGATCGGCTGCTGCACAACTTCCGCGTCAATGCCGCACTGCCTTCCGCTGCCAAGCCGCTGGGCGGCTGGGAAGAGCCGAACGGCGAGCTGCGAGGGCATTCGGTCGGACACTACCTGACCGCCTGCGCAATGATGTATGCCAGCACGGGCGACGAGCGGCTCAAGGACAAGGGTGACGCCGTCGTATCCGGCCTGGCTGAGTGCCAGGCGAAAATCGGCAGCGGTTACCTCAGCGCCTATCCGGAAGAATTCATCGACAGGGTCGAGGCGGGCAGGCGAGTGTGGGCGCCTTACTACACGCTGCACAAGATTTATGCCGGCCTACTCGATATGCACGTCTATTGCGACAATCGCCAGGCGCTGCAGGTGTGCGAGAAGTTCGCCGACTGGGTCATCGCCCGTAACGCGCGTTTGTCGGACGAGCAGATGCAGAGGATGCTTGACACTGAGCACGGCGGCATGAATGAAGTGCTCGCCAATCTCTACGGTCTGACCGGCGAGCAGAAGTATCTGAAGATTGCGCAGCGCTTCAATCACACGGCGGTCATTGGCCCGGCCTCCAAACGCGACGACAAACTCACCGGCCTGCACGCCAATACCCAGATTCCAAAATTCGTGGGCACCGCCCGGCAGTATGAACTTACCGGCGAAGCGTGGCTGAAGACCGCTTCGACCTTTTTCTGGGACACGGTCGTCAACGAACGCTCCTATGTGATCGGCGGACACAGCGACGGCGAGGCCTTTTCGCCGAAGGAACGGCTGAGCGAGGCGCTCGGTCCCAACACAACCGAAACGTGCAACACCTACAACATGCTCAAGCTGACCCGGCATCTTTTCTGCTGGCAGCCGCGGGCCGAGTATGCCGATTACTACGAGCGGGCACTTTACAATCACATCCTGGCATCGCAGAATCCCGAAACGGGGATGATGTGCTACTATGTTCCGCTGCGGTCCGGCTCGAGAAAGACCTACAACGAGCCGACCAACTCGTTCTGGTGCTGCACCGGCACGGGCATTGAAAACCATGCAAAATATGGCGACAGCATCTATTTCCACGGCGACACCAATTTGTGGGTGAACCTGTTCATTGCCTCAGAGCTGAACTGGAAGGCAAAGGGCCTGACGCTCCGCCAGGAGACGAATTTCCCCGAGCAAGGAAGCAGCCGGCTTGTGTTCACCTGCGAAAAACCGGTGGAGTTGAGCCTGAACATTCGCCGTCCGTATTGGGCAGGATCAACCTTTGAAGTCAAGGTTAATGATCTGCCTGACATTGGTTCTTCCATTACTATGATAGGCAGTTACAAGACCGTGACTCGCACGTGGAAAACCGGCGACACGGTAGAAATCCGAATGCCGTTCAGCCTGCGCACCGAGGGTTTCCGCGACAATCCCCGGCGGATCGCCTTTATGAATGGCCCGCTGGTACTCTGTGCGGAGGTCAAGGCAGGTGAGAACTACCCGGCCATCGTCGCAGAATCTGACCGAATCATCTCGGCCGTTAAGCCCATTGCCGATAAACCATCGTATTTAGCAGTTTCATCGGAACTCTTGCGAGTGTTGGGCGATGCCAACGCAGTTAGCATCACGCTGGAGCCTTTCTACAAGATGCACGGCGGTCGGCGCTATATGGTCTACTTTGACGTGTTCACCCCGCAGCAGTGGCAAGAGAAAGAGCAAGCCTACAAGGCTGAACTGCTCCGTCAAAAAGAGCTCCAGGCGCGCACGGTGGATGAGGTTCAGGCCGGTGACAGGCAGAACGAGCGGGACCACAATTTGCAGGGCGAAAAGACTGCATCGGGGGTATTCTCCGACCGTAGGTGGCGGCACGCAACCGATGGCGGCTGGTTCAGCTACGATGTCAAAGTGCTGCCCGACCAGCCGCAGGAGTTGTCCGTCACCTACTGGGGCAGCGACGGCGGCAACCGCGTCTTCGATATACTCATAGATGATGCCAAGA
>CAZPJZ010000401.1:0-3327 GCA_964586995.1 uncultured Pirellulales bacterium
TTCTCCGTACTTAATATCTCAGGCCCACCATACCGGTTCCAGCCGCCATCGGTCTCAAATAGCAGCACCATATCAGGCGGTGAATTCGGCCGGCAATTCGGATTCATCGCGTAATAGCATCTTGCCTTTCTCGGCACCGGCCAGGGAAATACCTGTCGCTTCCATTGCAGCTTGACACCGGGGCAAAGAAAATGCTCAGCCTTCACATCGGTATCCTTGGCCAGCAAATCGCACCAGCAATTTGGATCCGGATATTTTCCTTGATGCTGTTTTGCATAACTGGACATCGCCTTTCCCAGGTTGGTCAAATTGGAGCCACATACCATTCTGGCAGCGCTTGACATAGGCCCGCAGGTTTCAGCCCACCAAATGTCCGAAACAAACATCGTCAAAGCTATGCCCAGAATGGCAAATCCGCTTCCTCTGAAGCTCACCCTCGACCTTGACATGGAATGGACGGCCGCTGCACCAATCAGCAAACCAACAAGAATCGCTAACATTGCGTAAAAAGGACAATAAAAGAGCAGACGAATGCGTAATAGGAAGGAAGAATAAAAGAGCAGAAAAGGGGATAAGATGACAAGTGCCGTTATAGCTGCCATTCGTCTGGAAATTCTGGCAAGTGCCGCCATCCCCAAGATCAGTCCAGCGATTCCGGATAGGCCGGCCATGTTGCGACCTACAAACTCACTCCACCACGGTCGGTAAAGTGTAATTCTTAAGACCAGAATGGAAATCCCCAGAGTGCCAAGTAATACCGAAGCTATGGCCAGTTTGGAAAATTTCGGTTTTTGGCGTTGGGCGTTATCTTTTTCTTCGCTCATCGTTTTGCCTTGGTCAGAATTTTTCGCAGCAGGCTCAATAGCGTCCCAGGCTCAAAATAATTGCCGGGCAAGCGCAAATACGCGGTTTTGTTGTCAGTAATTGTAACCTTGCCTGAGACGTTTGCGAATAAGGAATCTACTTTATCGCCGGGTTCTTTGGCAAATGAAAAAACCAGGTCCTGGTTTGAAGCGACAATACTTTTCATATCGTGTTTGCTTGCCGCGATACGAATCTCAGCTAATTCCAGCAGCGATTTAACTTCCTCCGGCACGGGGCCATAAACATCGGCTAACTCGCTTTCGAGCTGCTTCAAATCTTCCCCCGTTCTTGCCACGGCGATTTTGCGATAAGCATCCATTCGCAGCCGGTCAATGTGTATATAATTTTTCGGAATATACGCGGCAAATCCTAAATCGACAACCGCCGTCGGGATTTGCTCGATCGGCTCATTCTTAAGTTGCTTGACCGCGTTTGCCAGCAGCTCGCAATACATCTGATAGCCCACCGTTTGAATGTGCCCGGATTGTTCCGGCCCTAAAATGTTGCCTGCGCCGCGAATTTCCAAATCTCGCAGGGCGATTCTAAAGCCCGCTCCCAAATGCGAATACTCCTCGATGGCTTTTAGGCGTTTGGAGGCAGTCGGAGTAATCGGACGTGACGCCGGCAGCAGCATATACGCATACGCCCGATGTTTGTACCGGCCTACGCGGCCGCGCAGTTGATGCATTTCAGCCAGGCCGAACCTATCCGCATCATTTATAAAAATCGTATTGGCGTTCGGAATGTCCAGGCCCGACTCGATAATGGTCGTGCACACAAGCACGTCCGTTTCGCCCAGCACAAAATCTATCATCGCTTTTTCCAGCTCGCTCTTTGACATCTGCCCGTGCGCAATGGTAACCTTGGCATCCGGCACAAGATTCTGGATTTCCCAGGCCTTTTTTTCGATTGTCTTGACGCGGTTGTGCAAAAAGAAGACCTGCCCCTGCCGGTTCAATTCCCGATAAATTGCCTTTCTAATAAGCTCCTGGTTGTGAGGCGTCACGGCGGTAACTATGCTTCTTCTATCCAGCGGCGGCGTCGCCAGCGAGCTTATGTCGCGCAGGCCAAGAAGCGACATGTGGAGCGTTCGCGGAATCGGCGTTGCGGTCATCGTAAGCACATCCACGTTGACGCGCATTCTTTTGAGCCTTTCTTTGTGCTCAACGCCGAACCGCTGCTCCTCGTCGATTATCAGAAGTCCCAAATCCTTGAATCCTATGTCGCCGCTTAAGAGCCGATGTGTGCCGATAAGTATATCTACTTTGCCCTGTTTAGTGCGGGCGATTATATCACGCGCTTGCCTTGGCGTCTTAAAGCGATTCAAAATTTCGATGCAAATCGGGAAATCCGCAAACCGCTCGGTAAAGGTCCTGCCATGCTGCACACACAGAACCGTGGTCGGCACAAGCACCGCGACCTGCTTTCCATTTTCCACCGCCTTAAACGCCGCCCGCATCGCAAGCTCTGTCTTGCCATAGCCGACGTCGCCGCACAACAATCTATCCATCGCTACGGGTTCTTGCATATCCATTTTGATTTCTTGCCCGGCTGTAATTTGGTCGGGCGTCTCCTGATAGGCGAATGACTCCTCAAATTCGACCTGCCAGGTTGAATCTTCGCCGAACGAAATTCCACCCATCGCCTGGCGTCTGGCCTGAATCTGGAGCAATTCAGCGGCGAGGTCCCGAACCGAACGGGCGACTTTTTCTTTTTGCTTCTGCCATCTTTTTGAGCCGACCTTACTCAGAGTTGGTCTTCGCGGGCTTGTCCCGATATATTTTTGCACAAGCGCAATATTGCGGACGGAAACCTGAATCTTCACACCGTCCGCATATTCGATAGTAAGGTATTCCGCCGCCGCCTTCTTTTCCTGGATTGTCTTTATGCCCAAGAACCTGCCGATGCCATACGATGCGTGCACCACATAGTCGCCGACCTGCAGGTCGCTGAGTGTATCGACTGGTGTTGTCGCCCGAACGGGCCGCTGCCTTCGCCGCAGCGCAAATTGGCCAAATAGCTCGTGGTGACTAATTATGATGGTATTCAGCGAGTCAATGACAAAACCCTGATGGATGAATCCCAACGGCAGTTTGAAGTTTGCCGGAATTTCTTTGTCAAGCTCTTTAATAATCTCCCCGACCCGCTGGACCTCAGCAGGACTTTCACAGTAAAGCAGCACTTTTTTGCCCTGTTTTGCCTGTTGCACGAGTTCCTTTAGTGCGGCTTCGTGCCCGGCCCACACCGAAGTTGCCTTGTGCTCATACTGCTGCACGCTCTTGACGCTTACTTTAAGAAATTCGCCCGGCTCAGCGGTGGCAAAGCGGCAGATATGCATCTGGGTGAATTTGCCCAGTGAATTGTAGATATCTTGCCAGCTATAAAGTCTATCGGGCGCTTCTGCACGCTGGCGAAAAACCTCGGCTACTTCTTCACAGTCCGTCGGCTCTTCAATGATTACTA
>CAZPJZ010000402.1:0-3326 GCA_964586995.1 uncultured Pirellulales bacterium
CGGGTGTGGAAAAGCTCTTTATTGTCTCGCTCAGCAACGACGCAATCGGCTACGTCTGCCACGCAGCAGCTTATGACGAGGGAGGATATGAGCCGGGTTCGGGAACAGACCTGGCAAAAGGGGCCGGCGAAATCATGATAAAAGAGGCGCTGGACCTCATCAACCAGATCAAAGTACCTTAGCAGAAATCAGAATCTATAGTCTTTTGTCTTCTGTCTTGCGTCCTCTGCCTTATGCCAGCTTATCGCGGTTCTCGTAGATTTTCAGGATCGCGTCGGCTATGTCGTCCATGTCCCGCTTAGTTCCAAGCAGAAGGTTTTGACTGAACCACACTGCTTCCTCACAGAGCTGGTCGTTGTCGGGAAAGTGAAGCTCATCACGATATCTCTTGAGTCTGCGTTTCGAGAAAAGTCTGTTGTAGCCTCTGGAATTCAGGCCTTCTTCGATTAAGCCATCTCGATATTGAGGGCCATATCCTCCGGAACAAGGAACGCCTTCCGCACTTAGCGCGGCGAGAAATTTCTGCCTGGGCACATTATTGAAGTGCTCCTTTTTATACCGGAACGGATACAGATGATACGCTGCTCTGGTCACCTGCGGATATAATTTGTGCGGAATTATCCCGGGAATGTCTTTGATTTTCGAGGTCAGGTACTGCGCATTTTCATTCCGCAGTTGCGTATCTTTTTCCAGTCGCTTCATTTGAGACATCAATATGACCGCCTGGAATTCCTGCATTCGGCGGTTGCTTCCTCGGATGGGGTATCCGCTGGTTCTTTTTACGCTGCCGTACGGCCGGCCGCAATTGTGGAACGAGTGACAGCGGTCCATGATTTCCTCATCGTCTCCCACCACGGCGCCGCCTTCACCGGCCGGCAGATGCTTGGAATTCTGGAAGCTAAAGCATCCCAAGTCGCTCAACGTGCCGCACTTTTTGCCCTTCCACTCCGCCATCCATGCCTGGCAGGCGTCTTCTATTACGACCAGGTTGTGCTTTTTGGCGATGGCATTGATTCTGTCCATGTCGGCCGGCAGCCCCAGAATGTGGACCGGCAGTATCGCTTTTGTTCTTTCGTTGATTCGTTGCTCTATCTTGTCCGGATTTATCTGGAACGTTTCAGGGTCCGTATCGGCAAAGACCGGCAAGGCCTTGGTAATGAAGACCACGTTATACGTGGCAATGAAGGTATACGGCGAGACAATGACCTCGTCTCCGGCGTCGATTCCCAGCACGTGCAGGGCAACCAGCAGAGCCGTGGTCCCGCTGGCCGTCGCCAGACAGTGCTTTGCTCCCATCAATTCGGCATACTTCTTTTCGAACTCTGAAACCTTTGTCCCCTGACCCCGGAACCAGTTTCCGCTGCGCAATACCGACAGAATTTCCTCGTTGGCGGATTCATCCCAGACCGGCCAGGCAGGCCAGGGTTTGGCTCTGACCGGCTGACCGCCCTGAATAGCCAGCTTACCGGCTTTCCTGCTCAGGTTGCCGTAGGCGGGAATTGTGTTTGAGACGACGGCGGCGAGAGAACCTGCCGATACCGCGGCCATAAATTGTCGCCTGGTTAGAATGTTCTCATCCATTGCTGACTCCTCTTATCTACAATCGGGTGCATTTTGCCCTACGCATTCTTGCACTGAGGTTATTCTAACACGCAGCGACCCGTATGCAACCAAAATCTTGGTAAATTCACTTGCTCTTCGGCGTCCGCACTTTCCTGACTGACTTGTGGACTTTATCCACGATCCGCTGCTCGATTGAGGGCGCGAAGGGCCCCGGCAGATCGGTGTATCGCATCGCACCGCCGCCCTCATAGCCGCCTTCTCGCAGGATGCGCACCGAGGGCACGTAGCCAAAAACATCGTTGCAGTAGGCCGCCACCCAGACCGGCGCACCGGTCAGCTCCGCTTTGAGCCGAAGCGAGTAATCAACCACGACCTCTCCGGCCAGCGCCACCATGGTCAGGTCGTCGCCGAATTGGACAACCTGCACCAAATACGGATACGTCGTGCGGATCTTTCCCGTCTGCTCCAGTTCCTGCAGCAGCACTTCGGCGTGCCGGCGTTCGTATTTATCCTCGGATTGTGCCTGCTGCTGGAGCTGCTCGCGGCCGGGCGGCTTGGCAAAGTCCAGCGTCACCGTTTCAAGGGCCGACCGGAGCGGTCCCCGGATAGGTCCTGCTTGCGAGATCAGGGCAGCTTCAACTCCGTTGGCCAGTGCACGCCCATGCTGCTGGGCCAAGACCAGCGTGCCGCGAGGGTACGGGTTCTGGTCGCCGCCACAGCCGGCTATAAAAAAGGCAGTCGCGCCGGGGTGTGCTTCCTCTATGTAAAGCTGGGCGAATCCACAGTAGTCACCACAGAACTCGTAGAAGCTAAGCGTCGTATTATGGCACGCGTAGCCGAAGACGACGGCCTGCAGTTTGCCGTCCGGACTATCAATGCGCAGAACAGGAACATCGTGATCGACCGGGCCATCCGGGTTAGGGCTGATCTGATAGCCGTGTTCGCCTTTGAATCGCCGGTTCATGGCAAAGCCTGCCCGACCGTGCGTATACGACAATCTCGCCGGAGCGAGCTTCTCCAGCGCCTCACCGATCAGTTGCAGCAGCGTTCGTTCCAGGGTCTCCACGTACTGCTGGCTTTGCTGGATCTGCTCTTCTGATAGACCATAAAAGGAGTTCCCGTAGATAGAATATTTCGCCTCCCTTATCGCCGGGCCGCAATGCGTGTGCGACGCACTTAGTAATAAGTTTTCCGGCGGAAGCCTGTAACACCGTTGGACTTCCTCCTCCAGCCAATCGCGTGAGGGCCGAGGGATGCCGAGCAAATCGACCGTGACGATTACCAATCGTTCGCCCTGAGCATCTTCCAATGCCAGCGCCTTGGCGTGCAGGTCGTGAACCTTTCCCTCCGATGGTTTGGTTCTTGCTGCGTACCCGGCCATCCACATCGGCTGCTCGGGCGTTATGACGGTCGAGGCGACACCGGCCTTCCACTGCTGCTGCTTCAGACCCGCCTCGGTGCGAGGCTGTTCAACCGCCCTCTGGCATCCAGGGCCGGCCAATACCGTCAGACATAATGTCGCTACCCAGACTATCGTCGTGGATTTACGGCCCAGCCTATTTAGCGCTGCCTGATCCATCGCAGACCTCCCTGCAAAACCTGCCATTAAAATTGATGTGCTTACTATAACTCGACGATGCCGCTATAATATCACATTCCCGCTGGGCGAGCAAAGGCTAATAGAGACTGTGGTTTTTCACCGTGGGGATTTTTTTCACTACTGCGACTGCGCTCAACAGTGCTATAATGTCCATACTGATAAT
>CAZPJZ010000403.1:0-3313 GCA_964586995.1 uncultured Pirellulales bacterium
AAATGCTTTTACCACAGATTTCACAGCGCGGCCTTGGGCTTCGCCCTCAGCCGCAACCAAAAAGTTCCTTCTGCAAAAATCTCTCATAACTTCTTATACACAATGATATTACAACAAGCCATAATAAGAAACGTGCACAAAAACAAGAAGTTGAAAGATTGTAGTACAGATTCACACTGTTTTTTGCCCTTAATTCCATTGCCGTGTTAATCAGTGTTAATTCGTGTCTTATTCTGATTCCGCCACAGAGGCCACAGAGATAAAAAAATAATTCCTCTGAGTTCTCGGTGTTCTCTGTGGCAGTTTTCTTGTGAAACAGTGTCAATCTGTTCCCTCGACTTTGCTCGGGACAAGGTTAATCTATGTCTGTTTAAGAAGTCGCACGGCTGCCTCGGCCATCATTTCGCCGCCGCCGGGAGCGATCCGCGAGTTGACGGTCTCGTAACTGCCTTCGGCAAATGCCTTCTTGGTAGGGATATAGCCGGGCGCATCCTGGCATAGTTCGATTACCAGCGTCACCGCAAAGGGGCTGGCGCGCTTTATCGCCAGGCCCAGGTCAACAAAGACCTCGCCAGGCAGTCCCACCACCGCCACTTCAGGGCTGAGCCAAAAGACCTGCACCTCCAGCGGAATAGTCTGACCGCCTCGCATCTCGATTGCCAGGATCTTGTAAGCCTCGACCTGTTCTAGAAACGATAACTCTGACGTTCCGACCTTTTTGATATTCTCGCGTGCCCAGGCGGTCTTCTCAGGGCCGTAATGTTGTAGGGGCGCCTCGACAATTTCGCTTCGCACGGCAAGCATGGGCGATGTGGTGATTTTTACCTCGTTTACCTTTGCCCTTACCGTTTCGGCAAGTGTCTGGCCGATATAGTCGGTCTTGAGGCGGTCTTTTTTGGTGACGTCAATATGGTTGATGTCACCGCAGGTGCCTGTGCCGAATAGGAGCACAAAGTCTTCGCCAAAACCCTCGCGCAGCGACTGCTCGAGGTAATAAGGATAGTCCGCTGCGTATTCAGTGCCGCCAACGGTATCGAGATGCAGTGCGAAGTTAACCATCGCGGCGATCGCATTATCTCCATCAGCGCTGCGGAAAAATATAAAGGGCACGGCGGGATCGATAGGTCCTGCTGCCCGAACAATGTCCGGGTTCAGTACGCCGGGGTTAAAGCGGACGGTTCCATCCTTCATGTGGAAGCGCCTATTGAAAGATAGGCCCTGCTGGTGGGCAACTGCGGCCTGCAATCGCACGGGTTTTGTTGCGGCATCGGCCTGCGCTATAACCTGGGCGATTTTCTCAGATAGTTCGCGGGCGTAATCCATCTTTTCGCAGGGGTCGCTGCCGTGCTTAGCGACGGCGGCATCGTGGAAGTGTTTTCTCAGTGCGCCAAAGTACAGCGGCCCGGTATGGCTGTGCGTGGCGGCGATAAGAATATTCTCCGGCGGGATGCCCGTCTTTTGCGCTGCCTGCTTGCGGGCACGAGACGAGACATCGAGTGATATGCCGATGATATCACAGAACACTAAAGCGGCACTATTGCTTCCTTGGCGCAGCACGATGGCCTTGGCGTGCAGGGGGTTCTTTGTGCCCGTACTGAGTCGTTCGTAGAAGTACCCGCTCATCCTGTAGCCGATGGGCGGTGTGATGTTGATGACGGCTACGCCCGCGCGGAGTTCTGCGGTCGGCCTGTCGGCGGCAGCGGGCTGAGGTTTTTGCCCGACTACGTTTTCCAGGAACAGCCGGGCCTTTTTCGCTTCAGTGAGCGTTTTTTCAGCATCTCCCGGCTCAAGGCACTCCACGACAAGCGGCCCACGGGTAAAGCCGCCTTTTGCCAGGCGTGTCAGAACCGCCGGAAAATTCACCTGGCCCGTTCCTGGAGTAACCGCAACGTTTCTGGGATGCCTGTAATCCTTGATGCACATGCCGGTCACGAAGCCGTCCACGGTGGCGGCATCGGCGACCGGATCGAGCTTCCCATCCGAATAATAGAGGATGTTTCCCGGATCGTACCAGATGCGAAAGTTTTTGTGGGCAACCATTTCGACTGCCTTTCGGCACTGTGGCCCTGTGGCATTTAGGCCGCCGTGCGGCTTGATGCTGATGCCGATGCCTTTCTCGGCGGCATAGTCACAACATTCGGCGATTGCCTTATAATAGTTCTGGTAGACCTGTTTGTCGCCCGTTCCGCCCATCAGCAGATTCTTTGCCCCACAGGCGGCGCAGTTGTCGATGAGTTTCCTCAAGTCTTCGATGCCAGCCTTGAGTGACTTTGCCACCGCAATATCGCCGCCGTAGACCGACAGAACCTGAAGGCCTCGCTTTTTGACTTCCTCGCCGAATTGCTGTGCTTCTTCGGGAGTGGTCGTGACGGAAATCACCAGGCCGGTCTTCGATTTGGCAGTCATAAGCCCGGCGTATTTGAAGCCGGCTTCGGCGATGGCATCCAGAGCATCGCGGTAATCGTATTTGTCCCACGGGCGAGTGTAGCAGCCGATCTGCCAGGGACCATCGGCGGCAGATTCTCCGCCTCCTGCTGGCGACAGCGAGGCAATCAGGCCCGTCGCCGTGAGTTTGGCCGTCTGTTCAAGAAAGGATCGGCGGGAAATTTCCTGCGGTGGACTCATTGGTGATTTCTCCTTATTTATCCGGGGCGAATCTCGCGTTTTTGGTGGTCGTAGATCATTCTTTTGCCTGTGTCGTAAGACTGCATCGCTATTATACAGGCGACCGCGTGCTGATAGCCGGCGTCAATCGAGGCGTTGGGCTGCTGCCGCGTCCGCAGGCATTGCAGCCAATCCAAGAAGTGGTCGGGCACAGGAACCTCTTTGACCGGATTCTTGCCGCGTATCGGACCTTTTTTATTGGGGTTTGCTCCTTCGGCAGTCAAAATCGGCGCATTCCAGTTGACCATATCCAGTACGCCCTGGTCGCCGAAGATTTTGAAGCTGTTTCCGCTGCCGTTGCCGAAGTTGGTGGAGTAGCTGACCATAAAGCCCTCGGGATAGATCCAGAGAGCGTGCACGTGGTCGGGACAGGTGAATTTGTGCTCATCCTTCCAGGTGAAAGTGCCGCCCAGACAGACGCAACTTGTCGGGAATTTTGCGCCGGTAATGTAGTGCACCAGGTCGATAAAGTGACTGCCCAGACCGGGTACCGGCCCGTCAGAGAACTCCCGGTAGCCGTACCAGCCCGAGTACAGCACGGGGTCGAAGGGTCTATCCGGCCGGTCCATAAGGAATTCTTTCCAGTCTAAATCCTCTTTTTTGACGTCTTTGACGTAGCCATACCAATATGGGCGTTCGCCGTTGCGGC
>CAZPJZ010000404.1:0-3309 GCA_964586995.1 uncultured Pirellulales bacterium
CAAGGTGGATAAGGTTCTGTAATTCCGGCTTGCGGAATTTCACCCGCCTTTGCAAATCATCTATATCGGTAAAAGCTCCAATTTCCCTTTGGCTGAGCATGGCTTCAACGGTCCTAAAGCTTAATCCCTTGACAATACTTAGCCCTGCTCGAATGGCACTGCCCTGCAAGCTCCACTCCACGTCGCTGTAATTGACATGCGGCGGCAAAATCCTTATGCCGTGCCTTTTTGCGTCCCAGACATAAACCCTCAGCGGATACATTCCGTGATGGTTGTTGAACAAGGAGCAATAAAACGGCTGTGGATAATGAGCCTTCAAGTAAGCTGTCTGCCAGGCGATATTGGCATAGACCGTCGCGTGGGCCTTACAATACGAGTAAGCGGCAAAGCGTAAGATATCGTCCCAGATTGCCTCGGCGGTTCCCCGGTCGATGCCTGCCTGCTCAGCCCTCGAATACACAAAGTCAACATATTGAGCCTGCAGGCGGCAAGCGGAAACTTTCTTGGAAACCTCGGACCTGAACCCGTCCGCATCAGCGACGCTGTAGCCGGCCACTTCAACGGCTATCCGCATCACGTCCTCCTGATACAGCATAACCCCATACGTATCGCCGAGCAGCTCCTGCATCTTGGGGTGCATATACTTAAACGGCTTTTTATTGACGTGTCGCTCGATGAACTCGGCCTTCATGCCCCCGGAAGCCGGCCCGGGTCTGATCAACGATAAAGCAATAGCCAGGTCCTTTTTGCTCTTGACCTTAAGCCCCCGCAGCAGTTGTCTCATGCCCGGCGACTCGCTCTGAAACACGCCCAGACTATCGCCCGCACTCAGCATCCTGGCTGTCTTTTCATCCGTCGGGTCCACCACATCCACATCTAAACTTCCTTGCTCCCGGGTAATAATATTCACTGCCCCATTTACCGTTGAAAGGGCGCGATTGCCCAAGAGATCAATCTTTACTAAACCGACCGCCTCGGCGGCGTCTTTGTCGTACTGAGTAATAATTACGCCTTTATTCGCCCGCTCCAGCGGAGCGATGTCCCTTACCGGACAAGGAGTGATAACAATGCCGCCACAATGGACGCCCAAGTGCCGCGGAATACCAACCAATCTTTCGGCAAGCTGGTATATGGGAGAGCTATTTTTAATCCTGCTTTGCCTGGCTAATTGGTTTATCTGGGCCGGCTCCAAACCACGGGCTCTGGCTACATCTCGAATTGCGCTGGCAAGGCGGTATCTATTGATGTTGCACACCATGGCGACGTGGGAAAAACCCCAATGCTCGTAGCAAAACCGTATTACTTCATCCCGTCTTCGCCAGCACAAGTCAATATCGATGTCCGGGCAGTCCTTCCTGCCCGAATTCATAAAACGCTCGAAATAGAGATTATGCTCAATGGGACAAACCCGCGTAAGACCCAAGACATACGCTATAAGCGAGCCGGCGGCAGAACCACGCACGTCAACGGGTATACCGCTGCGTTTGGCAAAATTCACTATCTCATAGACCACTAAAAAATAATCGCTGAACTTCTTTTTTCGCACGACCGCTAATTCATACTCCAGCCGCTTAACTATCTCCTTGCTTACAGGACTATATTTTTTAGCAAGACCAATGTGGCAAAGTTTGGCTAACTCATGATCGGCATGTTTGCCTTTTTCAAGCTTAACCTCAGGCAGGTAATATTTTCCGTTTAGAAGCTGAAAGTTGCATCGCTGAATGAGCTGCTCGGCACTACTGATTGCCTGGGGACAACTACTGAACTTACTCTTAAATTGCTCCTCCGGTACGAGCCTGCTAAAACCACCGTTATCTTTCGGCCCAGGCCCGATTACCCTTAGCTTTCTTATCTCAGCCAAAAGCCCGGCCATGGTGATGTTGTCCTCCTCCAAACAATTGAAATTGGTATAAACGATAGGCGCAACTTTATTAGCCGTTGCAAACTCAACGTCCTCCGCCCCCGCGCAACCTGCAAACAGATAATCTGGGTGCAAAAACCTTTTTAGCTGCTGTAGCAGTTCCGGCTGATTACAAATACAGATTACCCCCCTGCTACTATTCTTTAGCTGTTCTATAAGGTCAAAGTTCTCATCCAGATTTCTGGCGGTAGTTATTCGGCAAAGATTCTTATAGCCGGTTCTATCTTCGGCCAGCAGTATCACCCCTTGGCTGTCGGTTAGAATCTCCACCCCGATAATGGGCCTAACGTTTGCCTGCTTGGCCGCCTGGCAAAAATCCACCACCCCACTCATGGAATTGACGTCAGCAAGCGCGACAGCACCATAGCCATACTCGACGGCCTTCTGAACCAATCGCTGCGCCGATACCGCGCCCCTCAAAAGACTGTAAAAACTTCGAGCTGTCAGCGCAGCGATGCGCATACCGTCCACGCCTTGACCAACGGTAACGTAAACAATACTTACCCACCTGAGGCAATCCCTGCCGGATTCGGATACGCTCTCAAAAAACTTTGTCACCTACTGCATATTAGTTCTGATACAACCGACCACTTTGCCTATGATGCGAATGTCTTTATCAAACTGCTTAATGTATCTGGTTTTATATCCTGCTCTCCTGTTGGCAGGTTTTAGCGCTATTCTATTCTTTTGAATATGCACTCTCTTAACAGTCGCCTCATCATCAAGCAGAACTACGCCGAGCCGCCCACTTTCAATCTCTGACGCCGGCTCAACCGCGACGTAGTCACCGTCCATGATACCTTCATCAACCATGCTGTCGCCGGACACCCTGAGCAGAAAGATCCCTTCGGATTTATTGAACAGCCGCTCTATATTTACATAGCCTTCGATATTTTCCTCCGCCAGTATCGGCTCACCCGCCGCCACTCTGCCCACGATGGGGATACCGTCGCTTTGTCCGGCCTCATCGAGATATTCGCCGGACAGCCTAAGCCCACGGTGACCGCCTGAATCCACCAGGTAGCCTTTTCTCTTTAGATAGCCCACCAGTTGATAAACAGCGTTCTGGGCCAGGCCAAAGTGCCGGGCGATTTCCCTCTGGCTGGGCGGATTGTCCTCGTTTAGCCGGTCTTCAATAAACTTGAGCACCCGTCGCTGCTTTTCTGTTAATGGCTCCATAATCGGCCCTCAAAACAAAGTCTATTACAGTATATGGTCGTTTGACCATATAGTCAACAAAAAATTTTGCTTTTCTAACATTTTATTTTTTGCCTTGTGTAGACTCCCCGTCAGCGCTTACTACTACATAACAATTGAATTCGGACGTTGTCATTCCCGCGAAAGCGGGAATCCAGGCTGTCACAGGTGTTTCTGGATACCTGCTCCCC
>CAZPJZ010000405.1:0-3297 GCA_964586995.1 uncultured Pirellulales bacterium
GCCTGCGATGGATTGGGGCCAACTCGACCGGCGATGCTGAATAGATCATATTTTGCCTCTGCCGAGCCGAGTCAGCCGATGCTGTTTGATATATATGCTGAACCATCAGCCAAGAGATGGCCTGATTACGACCGAATAGCCAAGTTGAAGGCAGAGCTTGAGGTTACCGGCATATCTTTTAGCTTGCATCCGGCTGTACTACTGTCAGCGAAATATACACCGGCAGCCAGATTGGGCAGGTTTATGGGTAGAAAAGTAACGGTGGCGGGCTTTATAGCTACCGCCCGGCGGGCAAGGACCAGCGATGGCAGGGTGATGGGTTTTGTGACGTTGGAGGATTCAACCGGCTTAGCTGAGGTGAGCTTTTTCCCCGATCAGATTCAATTGTATCGAAGCATTTGCTCCTCTGGTGGGCCTGTTTGGGTAAAGGGCAAAGTGACAGAGCATTTATCGTCCATCACGTTGGAATGTTCCGACTGTAGCAAACTTGTCTCATCATCGGCCCGCTGCCCCGACTTGCGTCGGGAGACGCAGGGGCGGGCCCCTTAGGGGCAGGCAGAAAAGCATTGACTTGCCTGACCTATAAATGCTAAAATAAAGCAGGCTTATGTAGCAAGTAATCAGGACTCTTGGACCGGCACTTTACGAAGACAAAACCGCACCCGGCAAACCAACAGGCCAGTGGCGAAGGTTGTACAGGACGCCTAGATCAATGAAAAGAATCCTGCTCGTGCTGGCACTGACACTGTCCGTGGTCAGGTCCAGTGGTGGACAGATTTGCCCTACAGGGGACTTGAACGAGGACTGCAAGGTCGATGCGCAAGACCTTGAGATTCTCGCCGAACAGTGGCTGGTGTCCTCAGCCACTGCTGCCAACCTGGATGGTACCAATGGGGTCAACCTGGCCGACTTTGCCCTGCTGGCGGAAAACTGGCTGACAAGCTCCAGCCGGATCACACTGGTCATCAATGAGTTTATGGCTCAAAATGACGGCTCGATCCTGGATGAGTACGGTGATTATGATGACTGGATTGAGATTTACAACTATGGCGGCCAGCCGGTCAACATCGCCGGAATGTACCTTACGGATAATCTGGCTTCCGCCGGCAGGTGGCGGGTCCCCGACAATAACCCTTCTGTAACGACCATCCCAGCATACGGGTATTTATTGATTTGGGCGGATGATGAGACCCGCGAGGGGACACTGCACGCCGGCTTCAAACTCAGTGCAGTCGGCGAGCAGATCGGCCTGTATGATGCCGCCGGAATTCTGATAGACAGTATTACCTTTGGCCCACAGAACGCCAACGAATCTTACGGCCGCCTGCCCGATGGCAGCGATAACTGGCGGGTGTTTCGTGCCCCAACTCCGGGAAGGTCCAACACCGCCGAGCCTGCTGAGGTCGTCATCAACGAGATAATGTATCATCCCTACCACGCCCTCAATACGCCGGAGAATTTAGGGCAGGAGTATATCGAGCTGTTCAACAGGGGGGCGGAATCGGTTGACCTTTCGGGCTGGCGGCTTAGCGATGGGGTGGATTTTGTCTTTCCGGAGGTTATCCTGGACGCCGGCAAGTATCTGGTGGTGGCAGCGGATGTAAACGCATTCAGCGCCAAGTATCCGAATGTGCACAACGTGGTAGGTGGTTGGGATGGACGGCTTGGCAACCGGGGCGAGGCGATTGAGCTGGTAGATGTGACGGGAGTAAGAATTGACTGGGTCCGGTGTGCCGATGAAGGTGACTGGGCGGTGCGTGAGCTTGGTCCGGTCGATCACGGATATCGCGGCTGGCTCTGGGCGGATGACCACGATGGCGGCGGCAAGTCGCTGGAGCTAATTAACCCGGCTCTGCCTAACGAGCACGGCCAGAACTGGACAGCCAGTGGCGTTAATGGCGGCACGCCCGGCGTGACTAACTCAGTTCTTGATAACGATATTGCTCCGTTGATCTTGGAGGTGGCGCATTTTCCAATCATTCCTGATTCTAACGTGGCGGTGACGGTAACAGCTCGCATCGTCGATGAGCTAACTACCGGCGTCACCGTTGCGCTGTATTACCGTGTTGATGCCTCGGTCTATGAGGATGAGGATGTTTATCCGTCTCATGATCCCAACAGCTACCTTGCGCTGCCGATGTTTGATGATGGCCATCATGGAGATGGTGATATCGGCGACGGGGTATACGGAGCCGCGATACCGGCTCATCCCCACGGTGCAATTGTCGAGTTCTATGTGCAAGCCGAGGATGCCGGGGGCAACGTGCGCACTTGGCCTGCGCCCAGCGTGGTGGACGGCTTGCAGCAGCAGGTGACTAACGCGCTCTATCAGGTGGATGATTCTTTCGACGCGGATGATGTTTGGGTGCCCGGCAGCCAGCCCATCTACTACCTGATTATGACCGAGATGGAGCGCGGCCGACTGGCGTACATTGGCAGCCGCAGCAATGGTGAAGAAGACAGCGACGCCCAGATGAACGGCACGTTCATCAGCATCGACGGAATAGGTTCGGAACTGCGATATAACGTCGGCATCCGCAATCGCGGTCACGGCACGCGCACCGGACCGCCCAACAACTACCACGTCAATTTCCCACACGGTCGACCGTGGAAAGATTTCAGCGCCGTCAATTTCAACTGCCGGTACACACATGCCCAAATCATCGGCAGCGCGATCTTTCGCATGGCGGGCCTCGTTGTCGCCGACACCAAGCCCGTACAGTTGCGCATCAACGGCGCAAACCTCGCCTATACCGGTAGTCCCATGTATGGCGTTTACGCACGCCTGGAGGCATTCAACAGCGACTTTGCCGACAAGCACTTCCCCGACGATTCCAACGGCAACCTCTACACCTGCTTCCGTACAGGCGGCGGCCGCGAGGCCGACCTGCGATACGAAGGCGCCGACCCCAGCACATACCGGGACCGCTACTTCAAGGCCAACAACGAGGCTCAGGACGACTGGTCGGACCTCATCGGCATGTTGGACGTGCTGAATAACGCCCCCGACGCCACGTACTTGCAGCAGGTCAGCAAGGTCATCAACGTTCCACAGTGGCTGCGATATATCGCGCTTGATTCGCTCCTGCTGAACTACGAGACAGGATTGAATCGGGGCATGGGAGACGACTATTTCATGTACCGCGGCACCGCGGATCCTCGCTTTGTGCTGATTCCGCACGACCTGGATACGATCCTGGACGAAGGGAACAGCCGCGGCAACATCGACCAGAGCATTTTCTCGATCTCTATCGGAGTGGCAGGTGCCAACGGGGTCGATGGGTTAAGACGTTTCTT
>CAZPJZ010000406.1:0-3292 GCA_964586995.1 uncultured Pirellulales bacterium
GAGTGTGCGCCGCTGGTAATCCTGGCAGTAGAAAGCAGGCAACGTGAGCTGTGCGCCGTCGGGGGTCTTGAATGATACGGCTATGTCGACCTCATCCGGGTCAAAGGGATTGCTGTGCCGCGTATCCACTACTATGAGCAGCTCCAGTCTTTCATACTTGCCCACCTTATCTGCTGATGCCTGCATTTCGATTTTTCGCTGGCCTGCGCTGTCCTGAGTGCATAACCCGGCCACGATTAGAAAGACCAAAACAGGGTTTATTACGGGTGCCTTGCGTCGCATAGAATACTCCTGCCCATATTTGATATTTGGCGAGTGCTTCAACTGCATATAACTCTATAGAATTCGCGCATGGCCCGCAATAGCAAATCGCCAGTTCATCCTATATAATAGCAGACTGGTTGCGGCTCGGCTCGGCGCTTCGTCCAGACGGGCTCGGCTGCCGTTTAGCAGCTTATGTCCCAATCTATACGCGAAGGAGATAAGATGAGTACAAGAGAGACCCAACTGGTGCGTTATGCCTGGCATACCGCGTTTCTTGTTTGTGTACTTTTTACCGCCGGCATCTACGCGGCCCAGGACCGCGCGACCATGCCGAAAACCTACAGCCCCAAGCTCGAAAAGATTCTGAAAGAGAATATTGCCTCTTTCTGGTACACCAAGAGCCTGGACCGTGAAAACGGCGGCTACACAATCAACTTTGGTCCAAACGGCGAGCTTAAAGGACGAGGAACCAAGATGATTGTCACCCAGGCCCGAACTGTATGGCTCTTTTCCCGTTTGTCGCGGGCAGGTTATAAAAGAAAGGATTATCTCGAGGCAGCCGAGTTGGGCTATCGCTTCCTGAAGGAGAAGATGTGGGATGTTGAGAACGGCGGCTTTTATTGGGAGGTTGATGCGACGGGAAGCAAGAAACTTCGGCCGCGAAAACATCTCTACGGCCAGGCATTCGCGCTATACGCCATCTCGGAGTACTACCTGGCCAGCAAAAAGCAAGAAGTCCTGGGTTTTGCCATTGAGCTGTTTGATTTGTTGGATGCCAAGTCCCATGACCAGGTTTATGGCGGCTACATCGAGTTTTTCAACGAGGACTGGACGCCCGTCCCCGATACCGAAACATCCTATATGGGTGCGCCATCGGGCTTGAAGCTGATGAACACTCATCTGCACCTTCTTGAAGCCATGACCACGTTTTACCGTGCCAGCCGACTGCCCGTGGCACGTGAGCGTTTGATAGAGCTCATCAACATCGAGAGCAACGCAGTCGTGCGCAAGAGCCTCGGCGCATGCACGGATAAATACGAACGTAACTGGACGCCCAGGCTGGAAGGAAACTACGCCAGAATTTCATACGGGCATGATCTTGAAAACGTCTGGCTGCTCATAGATGCATGTGAAGCCGCAGGTATTTCAAATTATCCACTGCTTGATTTGTATCAAACCTTGTCTGATTACTCAATTAGGTACGGATACGATGCTGGGGCCGGTGGCTTTTACGATAGCGGCCCATTTGGTCAGCCCGCAGATAGGCGCACCAAAGTCTGGTGGGTCCAAGCCGAGGCAATTGTTAGTGCCCTGTATATGTACCGCATTACAGGGGATGAAAAATACCGCTTCATTTTTGAGAAGACTCTCGAATTCATCGACAAGAATATGGTGGATTGGGAAAATGGCGAGTGGCACGCCAATATCACGCCCGAAGGAAAGCCACAAGGCGACAAAGCCAACATCTGGAAGGCCGGTTATCACAATGGCAGGGCTATGATAGAATGTTTGGAAATACTGAAACAGGTGAAGGATTGATTCTTCGCCGTTGCAGCGTAGCGTATAGGATGAAGGAGTCTGATATGGCCAGAAAGTGTTTGCTCTTGGTTTTCTCACTTGCCTTTGTATTTGGTTGGATTTTTCCCGCTGAACTGAACGCCCAGCAGCGGCCCCAGAAAAAAATCGTCGAGTATGGCTGGGACGTACCGTATCCTGATTTCGTGCGCGATAACATCCGCGAGATGGAAAAACGCCCGTTTGAAGGGCTCATCTTTCGCACGAAAGAGTTTAACCATGCCTTTGACATCCGCCCGTGGAAGCAGGCGGACCCTTCGACAGGCTCAGGGCAGGCTCTGCAGGCCCAACTCGATACGTTGGCTCAAATCAAATGGCAGAAATTCACGGACAATTTTCTCACGCTATACGCCGCAAACAAGTGGAACATGGACTGGTTCAACGATGAGCACTGGAATACCATCGTCCAGAACATGAAACTGTTTTCGCTGGCGGTTCGTTCCGGCCGCTGTGTGGGAGTGTGCTTTGATCCGGAACCTTATGGCACGGACCCATGGGTATATCCAGGCCCATACAAGGACAAATCTTTTCCAGAGGTTGCCGACCAGGTACGACGGCGGGGTCGTCAGTTCATTACTGCCTTGCAGGAACACACGCCGAACCTGCGCATCTTGAGCTTCTTCATGCTGGGCCTGTTTCCCGACATTGTGGATGAACCCGATCCTCAAGTCCGCCAGCAGAAACTGCTGAAGAAATGGATGGTTTTGCTGCCGGCCTTTTGCAATGGAATGCTGGAAGGAGCGGCGCCCGGTACCATTCTCATCGATGGCAACGAATCGGCCTATTACTACGAGAGTCCGGACGAGTACTATCGCGGGTATCATCTTATTCGGCAGCGCGCCCAAAGTCTGGTGCCTGAGCCGCTGCGCAACAAATACAACGCCCAGGTGCAAGCCGGCATGGCTTTGTACATAGACCAGACCCTGGCAAAACGCACTACCGAAACCACCAGCCATTTCCTCAGCCCCGAGCAGCAGCTCAAATTCTTCGAGCACAACGTCTATTATGCTTTGACCACATCGGATGAATATGTTTGGTGCTACAGCGAGAGAATGAACTGGTGGCTGCCGCCGGAGAAGGTTGAGAAGGACCGCGTACTGCCGCCTGGCGTGGAAGATGCCCTGATTTCTGCCCGGCAGAAATACCAGCAGGGTAGACCGCTGGGATACGACATAAAAGACATGATTGAATCCGCCCGGCAAAAGAGAAGGAGCAAACAGCAATGAAAAAGAACGCATCTTTCTGCATCGTGCTGTTATTGATTGTCGCGTCGAGCGTTTTTGCGGGCTTACCTGTCGAAGCCGAACTGGTAAACGTTACCAAGATCTGGGATGAGGCACCGCACAACGCCTTTACGGACTTGGCTCGCTGGAAGGGCGAATTCTACTGTGCGTTCCGAGAGGGCAGGGGCCACGTTTCAGCGGACGGCAAGATACGCGTCCTGAAATCCAAA
>CAZPJZ010000407.1:0-3289 GCA_964586995.1 uncultured Pirellulales bacterium
AAATACATCAAATAAGTCTTTGCATTGATGAAGGTTCCGCGGGACTTACTCATCTTCTCGCCGTTCACCGTCAGAAACCCGTGCACGAAGAGCTTGTCGGCGGTTCTGAAACCGGCACCGATCAGCATGGCCGGCCAAAACAGCGCGTGAAAATACATGATGTCCTTGCCGATAAAGTGATACAGCTCGTATCCGTCGCCTTGGGGTGCGGGGCCTTGTCGGCCAGGCCAGACCTCGTCGAAATCCAGATTGTGGCTGTCGCAGTAATGCTTGGCCGATGCCATGTACCCGATGGGGGCGTCGAGCCAAACGTAGAAGAATTTGTTCTGCTCTCCGGGTATTTTGAATCCAAAATAGGGTCCATCGCGAGATATATCCCAGTCTTTCAGGCCCGCCCGGAACCACTCATCCAACTTATTCGCCACTGACTTTTGCGTGTACCCCCCGGCGATCAGATTTTTGAGCTGCTGCTCGTAGTCGCCCAGTTTGAAGAAGTAGTGCTCCGACGTCTTCAGAACGGGCGGCGTTCCGCAGGTTGCGCAATAGGGGTTTATCAGCTCTCGTGGCTCATAAGTGGCGCTGCACACCTCGCAGGAGTCCCCGTACTGGTCCTCAGCCTTACAGCGTGGACAGGTGCCGCGGACAAATCTGTCGGGCAGTGACATTTTACAGTTTTCACAGTAGGCCTGTTCAACGTCTCGCTTGACAATGGAGCCGGCCTCATTCAGGCGCCTGAAGATTAGCTCGCTGAGATATTTATTCTCCGGCGAATGTGTGGTGTAGTAATTATCGAATTCGATATGAAATCTTCGGAAATCTGCCACGTGTTCTTCGTGCATCCGCGCGATCAGCGTTTCGGGGTCCACGCCCGCCGCTCGAGCACTTAACATAATAGGCGTTCCGTGGGTGTCGTCTGCACAGAAGTATAGGCAGTGATGGCCGCACATCTTCTGAAAGCGCACCCAGATATCCGTTTGCAGGTACTCCACCAAATGTCCTATATGGATCGCGCCGTTGGCGTACGGCAAAGCGGACGTGACGAGAATCTTGCGGGGCATACTCGTTCTTTAAGGCTCCTTGCCGTTGTCCGGCTCGTTGTTGTTCTCGGCTTCGTCTTGTTTGTTCTCGGCGCTTTCGGTCGTGGAGACTATTTCAATCTCCTCCAGGGGCATTGCCGCTTTTTCTCCGTCCTCGTATTCGACCACAACCAGTTGAGTCAGTATTTGCGTGTCGACCACTCTGCCTTGGCCGTCCTTTGTCTTGACTTTGCTATTCTTTCTGGGCAGGCGCTTCTTAAGCTCGGTATACGTTTTGTCCTCGTATCTCAGGCAGCACTTCAGTCTGCCGCAATAGCCTGATATCTTTGAAGGGTCGAGCGTTGCCTTTTGCATCTTGGCCATCCGCATATTGACCGGCTTTAGCAGTTTGAGAAATCTTCGGCAGCAGCATTCCTGGCCGCATGTTTCCACGTCGCCCAGCAGCTTGGCCTCGTCACGTGAGCCGATCTGACGCATCTCGATTCTCGTCTGGTATTCGTGCGCCAGTCGCTTTACCAGCTCGCGAAAATCCACTCGGCCATCCGCCATGAAGTAGAAGACGATGCGCTCGCCGCCAAAGATATGCTCCGCGTCCACTATCTTCATCGGCAGGTTCATTTCTTTGGCGAACCGCCGGCAGCAGCTCATCTCCTCCCTGGCGATTTTCTGCAGGTGCTGCTCTTCGTTTATGTCCGCAGCCGTTGCGTAACGGACGAACTTGCCGCCCTGTGCCCAGGCAAAATCGATCTCGCTGTCCTCAAAATACTTCTTCATTCGCTCGTCAGTGAGCTTGAATCGTCCCTCCTTGTAGCAGGTGAGCTGGCCCACAAGGTAGCCCAATTCCAGGCCCTTGTCGGTCTTCACCACCACCCGGGTAACGGTCTTGGGTATCTTGTTTTCGTTGTGCTCGAAGAAGCCCAGACTGTTCATTCGGCTGTAGCGCACCAACATATATTTTTTGATTTTTCCCTGCTTCAGCGTTGTTGTCGTTTCTGCCATCCAAACTACCCACGGACTAAGAACATACGGAGCTATATTAATCCCGATTCTTGATTATATCAGAGCCGGCGAGATTTAACAAGAGCTGCTCGAAAACGAGCTTCTCGTTGACGGCAGAGTCGATCCATCGCAGGGTCCGGTAGCACGCGGCAATTTTTTCGGCGGCTTGCTCGGCGTCCAGGCGACCGGCCAGCGTATCTATTTGCTCTTTCTGGTCGAAATTACAACGAGTTTCCGCCGGGCTGATATTCAGCTTCATAGCATCGTGCAAGGCCGATATGATTATCTGGATAAGAGTCTTTTGAGCCCTTCGGTTAATGTCGCTCTTACTTGTGCCGGGCTCAAGCTCGCCCCAGACGGCGGCCAGTTTCTTAATGTCCTCCAGAAGCTGCTGTGCCAGTTCCAGAGCATCGGCAAGCTCGCAGCGGGCCAAGCTGCACAGCAGGTCCGTCTTGATCCGGTAAAGATTTGCCCCGGCCAGCTCAAGTGCGGCCCACTGGCAGGCCGTACCCAAACTTCCTTGCGAAAGGCGGGCAAAATATTGAGCTTGTCTTTGCACCAAGCCCATTTCGCAAAGCTTCTCGATGATTCTGTCTTCGCCGATAGGGCCGAAGCGAACAATCTGGCACCTTGATTTGGTGGTGGGCAAGAGTTTTTCCGTCCGCGTGCACAGAAGGATAATGCAGCAGTATCCAGGCGGCTCTTCCAGCACCTTCAAAAGCGCGTTTTGCGAGTGGGCGTTGAGTTTCTCTGCCTCGCTGACTACAAATACCTTTCTCTGCGAAAATGTCGGCTTGGTGGCCACTTTCTCGACCAGAAACTCCCGAACGACGTCGAAAGGTAGATCGACCGGCGTCTTTCTACCCTTAGGTTCTCTGACGAATTCTACTAACTCCTTGTAGACGTGGTGGAATTCCGGATGTGAGCCGGCTTCGAATAGTCGGCACGACTCACACAAGCCGCAGTTATCCGGGTGCTCATTCTCTCTGCTGGGCTCCTTACAGAGCAGCAGCTTGGCCCACTCGTGGGCGGTCTTGAACTTGCCGACACCTTCCATGCCGGCAAAAATGTAGGCGTGCGGCACCTTGCCGGCCAGGAAAGCCCGCCGCAATGTACCAACCGCTTTATCTTGACAGAAAACGTGTCTCAGCGACATACGAATCAGCCACAGATGAACTACGAAACCGGAGCCTCCAAGCAGAGGCTCAATACGGGATCGTTAAACGTCCCGGGACTTTTGCGTGGTCGTCTCG
>CAZPJZ010000408.1:0-3288 GCA_964586995.1 uncultured Pirellulales bacterium
AATCTGTGGAAACCGTAACGAAGCTGGTATCAATTTGTGGTTCGGCGCTGCGGCTCTGGTTGCCAACAATATTATCGCCGGTAACACCGGCTACGGCGGCATTTTTTGTTGTGATGGCGGTTCTGTGACACTGGTCAAAAACAACGTCTGGGGTTATGCTTGCTGGATATGGATGATTCCTCTTGCCAACTATATGGGCTGTGAGCCGGGCGAAACGGATATTTCGGTCGATCCGCTATTTGCCGACCCGAACAAAGGCGACTATCATCTTGAATCTCAAGCAGGTAGATGGGATCCAGAAACCCAAAGCTGGGTCAAAGATGATGTCACAAGTCCCTGTATCGACGCAGGCGACCCAAGCACTCCAGTTGGCTTGGAGCCATTTCCTAATGGCGGTCGAGTCAATATGGGCGCATACGGAGGCACCACACAGGCGAGCAAATCATATTTCGGCAAGCCAATCTGTGAAACAATTGTTGCAGGTGACATAAACGGCGATTGCAGAGTAGATTTTCAGGACCTTGCGATCATGGCGGGTAATTGGCTCGGCAGAGAGCACCATGCTGTTAATCAGCCACCCCACGTCAGCATCCGTCAGCCAAAAAATGACCAGACTATTGGCATCTACCATCAGGATGACCCTATTGAAATTATCGCAGATGCCAACGATGTCGATGGGCAGGTAGCCAGGGTGCTATTCTATGTTGATGGCTGCCTATCAGGTGTGGTAATTGGCAAGATTGGCCAGGATTCCGACGGCAGCGACGGCTGGCAGACGAAATGGATCTGGTGGGGTAGCTGGGGACATTACCCGGAGGGTGATTATGTGCTGACGGCCGTGGCTATTGATAACGGTGGCGCTCAGACGGTTTCGGCAGGAGTGCTGATCCACGTGCATGGACCGAAGTGAGCATGGCCAACAATGGGCAGATGCCAATAAAGGTTCCATTCGCTTCTCAAACATCAATAAGGATGTTCCGAGAAAGACCACAAGCCGGCACAATCAGTTCAGCCCCGAGAATTCCATGTCGGGCCCCAAATATCCTCTCTCAGTATATTGCCTCTACCTTAAGCGGTTCTGACAAGTCTCTGGAGCCTGCGAGCAAGCATATGTCGGGTCCTACGATTCGTTCGGGCTCGACGGGGTGACCATTAATTAAGACGCGGGTGGGCTGGCGGCCTTGTGGATGGCGAAGCCGCAGCAAGGCTTCTGACGGTGGGTTGCGTGTCGGCAAGTGCACCGTTGCGTATATCCGGCCTTTATCTGTCTCGGATCGAATGGTCAAGCCAGCCATGCCGAACACCGTTGCGGCGTTGTTGATGCGAATCGTTTTGCCGTCTTCGAGCCACTCTCGCGGTATTGCCGGGCCAAACCATAGCTTGTCGCCGTTTTCCCACATAAGCAGTTGCCGCAGCCACATTATGAAACGCGACTCATCAGAGGTTTTGTAGACCGGCCCGCCGCCGACTCCGAACTTTGGTGCCCATTCTGCAAAGCACTGTGTGTCCGGATAAATCAGCACCGCGTACGTGTTCCAGAACGCTCGCAGCGCCGCCGGAATCTCATCACGGGCAAGGTAAACCATTGGCGTATCCAGCAGGCAAGGCTGCAATGTCACTGCCCCGTGCTCAAACCAGTTCTGCTGCACATCGGTTACGTTGTAACCTGACTGCGCGGAGAAGAAAATGTTATCTTCAAGGTCATCGAGCATCCATGCGATCAGAGGGTCGCTGCATGGCAGCACTTCGGCAGTTGCCAGGTGCAAAGCACAATAAAGGGCCTCTCTGATCCAGCCTTCCGTCAGATGCCGCCACTGGTAGACCCGTGACGGAACGTAGGGGATGAAATTCCCATCTCGTAACTGCACCACTGCTGCCTGTGTTGCCGCCTCGCGTGCGCTAGTCTCTATGTCCCGGCGATATTTCTCCGCCTCGTGCCCGATACGTTGCGCCTCAGGATGCTTGATATCTGCAAGCGCTTGTGCTACGCGTTTCAATCCGAGATAGAAGTACGCATTTGTTGCAAACCAGTATTGGTACTCAACGACATCTTCGAGAGAAGAAGCCGGGCATAGGCCGTAAATGGGCGTACGCTTCGCAACAGGGTCACTCATCGTTGATTTTCGCTCTGAGATGAGGAATTCACAGCCCTTGACCAATTTATCTGCGACGCGTTGCAAATAAGCCCGGTCGCGCGTTATCAGATAATGGTCTGCCGCCCCCCATAGTACGAAGCCGTGATTCATCGCATACTCACCATGCGTGTATTGGCCCGCACCATGGAATACGCCTTGCCTTGTGGAGAATCGACCTTTCAGGGGCTCGCAGCCTTGATAGTGCAGCATCGGCTCAAGGAAACGCTCGGCTTCAACGTGTTCGCCGCGCATGTCCATAGATCGGGCGACCATTACGGTCTCGTTGGCAAACACTCGGTAGCGCACGGTCGCGACGCACTGGTTGTACAGGCCCGTTTCCGGGTCGCGGTCAGTCGTAATCACGTTATGCCATAGATTGGCTTTGTAGAAGTTATTGATGGCTTCATCGGGCACATCGATCTGCATATCTGCTGCCAGCCGATTTCGCCAGTAGGCCAGCACACGCGGCACTTCCTCTTCAAAGCTAATCGTTTGCAGCCTGTCAACTTCATTTGGGTCCAGCAACTGGATGAAGGGCGTCTTGAAATAGATCGAGCGTGTTTCGCCCGGCTTTAAGGTCGCTTGCCAGCGGAGAATAGTGGAAGGCTCTGAACCGCTGCCGGGCAGCATTATCCATCCAGCTATGCCGCCCGCACTTGGTTTATCCATTGAAATTAGACCGTACAACAGACGCGATTCTGCCAAGACGCCGGCTTGCTCGGATACAACTGTGCCGTCATCTTTCAGCATTAATCCCACAGCCGGCAGGAATCTGAGATTCAAAATGGCTGGCTCGGCACCATCGGCAGTGTTCGTCACCTCCAGTTTGCTCAGCAGCACCACCGTTTCATCGCCGCGGCGCGTAACGTCGTCGCCATAATCGCCAAGTAGGATTGTCGCCAGCAGCGCGTGATGATAATGGAGCGGCCCATTGTCCCATTCGACGTGTATCAAGGGCAGGTGACCATCCTCAAGATAGCGTCGAGAGGCATTCCTGTCGCCGCCATCAAACTCTGGGTCTCTGCGCGTGTCGATTCCAACCACAAACTTTTCCCACTGGCGTTCTGCGCCGAAGTCTTTCCGGAAGCACCAGCGCTTTGCATCCCGACCGTTATCGGTGTTCAGACTCAAAGCCCAGATCATCCAGTCGCCG
>CAZPJZ010000409.1:0-3286 GCA_964586995.1 uncultured Pirellulales bacterium
TTCAGGCGGCCTTTTCTTAGGCTGAACAATGGGAGGCTCGTAGGCGGCGGGGCCACGCACGATCTGGGGCTTGGGCTCCTCTTGAGACGCGCAACCGGCCAGAATGAGCAGCCAGATGCAGAGAATCGGACTGCTGCCGAACATCCTGGAGCTGCTTGGCTTGGCTTTCACTGCGTCCTTCTCAGTTGTGGCACTCTTACGTGTGCGCGGGGTTCTGGCTTGTGGTTTCAGTATGTTTAGCCTTATATTTGACCATGCATACACGGTTGCCGCGTTCATTGAACTTGACTACGTCCATGTACGAGTTGATTAAGAACAAGCCCCTACCTTCCGGCCTGTAGAGATTCTCGCCGACGCGAGGATCTGGCACGGTCGTCGGGTCAAACCCCTCGCCCTGGTCGGTCATCGAGATTTCGACCTTGTCGCAAGACACCGAATAATCAATTTTGACCTTTTTGTTAGGGTCCATTTTGTTACCGTGCTTGATAGCGTTTATAAAGGCCTCTTCGAGGGCCAAATGCACGGCGAAAGCGTCGTCCTGGCTAAAGCGCCTGCTCTCCAGCTCAGCAAGAATTTGACCGCATACCCCTGCGATAGCGGATGGCTTGCTCTCGACGACTGCTGAACAATTGGTCGGCGTTCCGGACATTATCAAATCGTGTCTTTGCCTGCCCGAGCCAGGCCGCTGACCATAGCCCGCTTTCTAATGGGTTCCCACAACTTGTCTGTGTTGAACCACTTTCACTTCTGCGAGCAGACTAAATCATCTCTTCGGAGTCAGCGTCAGATAAATCCTTGGTTGCGCTTTCCAGATCTTGGTAAATATCGAAAATCCTGTTTAGACGTGTTATTTTGAAGACTTCATATATCTTTGGATTTATGTTGCACAGCCGCAGAGCCCCATCGCGCTCATAAATCTTCTTGCTAATTCTAATTAGGAGTCCTAAAACCGCAGAAGACAGAAACCGTACATTGCAGAAGTCCAGAATCAGATTCATCTTCTCAGATTGCTCAACCAGGCTCATAATCGACTCTTGAAGCGATTTGATGTCCCTTTCTTCAAGGATTCTCTCTTCAGTAAAGGTTACGATTGTTGCGTTCTCAACATACTCGACACTGATTCTTGGCTTAATAGCCTCCATAACAGTCTCCGTAATAGACCCAAAAATCACGGCAAAATCCTACGCGGGAACGCCGTCGATGTCAAGAGATTTAAATCTTTGGGAGAATTTTTTGATTTCTCGGGCATTTCCATGCAAACGGCTGAAATGCTGAGAATTTTTTCCTGAAAACCACAAGTTTTATGTATTTCAGACAGAAAACGCTTGCAGTCTGACGTTCGCGACGGATAATAGCCAGCACGCGTTGCTATATGAATTCAAGATAGGCGAAAATTTGAAGTTGGGCATATACCGTTCGAGCAAATCCTGGACAGGATTTGCTCGAATAATACAGACGAACGTGCTCGGGCCGGTTTCTGGCGGTTTGCAAAGCAACAGGGTTTTTAGTTTGCTTTCTTTACGGTGGTGTGGTCAAATACTGTAAGTGTGAAAACACATATACAATCATTAGCCCATTAGGAAGGAGATTAAAATGAGAGTTAGTAGGTCCACAGGATACGCACTTCTGGCAGTTGGCTATATTGCCAAGACACAAGACAAGAAAATCATACTGTCACAGGACATATCTAAAGCATACGACATACCTCTGGAGTACCTGCTAAAAATACTACAGCAGTTGGTCAGGGCGAACGTTCTGCGCAGCAAGAGGGGGCCTCGCGGGGGTTTCTCACTGGCCAAGCCGACCAAGAAAATCACAATGCTCGAGGTTATTGAGGCTGTGGATGGGCCTTTGACGGGTCAGTTGAACTTGGCTGAACAAGCAGGCAGCGAAAAATTCGGCGCTCGAGCTGAGCAAGTCTACGAGAAGGCAGTGTCCCAGGCACGAAATGTTTTCCACAAAACGACTATCGGGAGTCTGATACAGGGCAAGTAGACTAATAGGTAAGCAGCATGGCCGGGTGCCAATGACCTCTACCTTATTTGGGCCGAAGTCGCAAGTACGGCAATCCTCTCTGTTCGTGCGCAGACAGGGCTTCGGGCGCCCGTGCGTTTTTGTCGTTTGGCAATGCATATTAGCGAATTCCAAAGACTGATCGCCCGCAAGTACAAAAAACGGGACCAGCAGCGGGGCGTTCCAGCCACCTTCATGTGGTTTATCGAAGAGGTGGGAGAGCTTGCCACGGCATTGGCCTATGACGATGAAAGGAACAGACAGGAGGAATTTGCAGATGTCTTTGCGTGGCTTTGCACGCTGGCAAACATAAGCGGGGTGGACCTGGAACGCGCCTGCACTAAATATACCGGCGATCAAGTGAGAGGTTTCAAGCCTAAATAGCGGGTCGGACAGTGGCGGCGGATAAGTCAGGCTGTGCGTCTGAGCAGTCTACAGACTAATTGCTGTTGCTTGGTTGGCCTTGTTCATCGCCGACCTCGTCTGGATGTTGGACCGGACCTGTCTGTCCTGCCGCTGACAAGGCGCGATAAAGGCACCAGCCCAGGCCACCGATGATCAACAAGAACATAGCGCTCAGAATCACGTAGGACATCGCACTTAGCTCCTCCTGCACGTGCGGGGCTGGCCCTGCAAATTCCTGTTGCCGGGTGGAATATATCAGGTGCAGCGCTACGAAGCCGCCGACATCCAGCGTGGCAATCATTCCTGCCCAGCGCGCAAACCACGATGCTCGTGTTGTGGAAGTGTTGTATTTATCAAGCAGCCAATTGCCTACAAGGACAGCAGTGGCCGCCGGCGGCAGGGATATCCACAAGAGGCACTTATCGTTCCGTCCCAGGACTGCCAACCTGAGCAGGATAATGATCAGTAGTGCCGAAAGCACCGAAAGAACCAGGGCTATGACTCCGCCGGCTCGGCCCCTTACTTCCAACGGCACCAGCGGCCGGTCCTGCCAGCCACTGCCGGTGCGGCCTCTGATCGACCCAGCCACCAAAGCCGTAATCACAACCAGGATTATCACCAGAAGCCCGACAAAGTTCTCCAGGATCAAGCCTCCGTTCGGTCTCCAGAGGAATCCATCTTTTCGTGTCAGGTCATCAAAGAGGCTCCAGAAAAACAGTGCCCCAAGAACAACTGGGATGCCTATCCGGATAAGATAGTCCCACCATTTGCCGAGTCTCCAGTCGCTGCGTTCATTGGCGTGCCGGCGGAGCCAGTCGACCCGCCAGAGCCAGCCCAGCACGATGCACTCCAGCAGTCCGAGAAACGC
>CAZPJZ010000410.1:0-3274 GCA_964586995.1 uncultured Pirellulales bacterium
GGTTGAGAGAGTCGGCCTTTACAAACCTGTGCTGAGCTTGTCGAAACGACGCTGACCGGATTCTATCCGGCGACACATCCCGCAGGCGGACTCGTGAACATTCTCATTTCAGTGGGATCGCTGGAAGCCTGTTAGGAGTTTGGCTGGCCGGATCAACAATGATTCCCACCGACTCAAGGGCCGTAACGCCAAGAATCGGCTCTGCACCGGGCAGGCCAAAGATTACGCGGCCAGCCGTTGTCTCTCCCATGAATTCAATGCGCGCTAAGCCGAACGGGTATTCTTTGACTGTGCCATCAGCAAGTTCATAGGCCATCTTGCCCTCTTTGGTGACGCCGATTCTGTCAAGCTCAGGGGCAGGGACCATAGAATCCGTAGCGCCGGTATCCACAAGGAAAACCGCCTCGTAGAATTTCCGGTTATTACCGAATGCCGATATTCTCGTTGTTACCTTTGTTAAGCCCATATATAAATAGCATAAATCCTGTGTTAGTCTGTGTCAAACAAAAAGGTGCAAAGGAAAAGGCCGGCCCCCTCTCGGAACCGGCCTTTGTAATTTGCGGCGATGACCGGACTTGTCCGCCTGCTGACCCACCATCACGATGACCGCGCTTGGCCTTCTCCGTCACAGAATCAGCCGCCGGCTGAGAGATAATAGGGCGACGGGAATTCTGACGCTACCCTTCGGGGAAGTTCGGGCGGGCAAATGGCCCGAAGAGCTCTCTGGCCTTCTTGTCATACGCTTTGGCCGCGTCAATTTCGCTGGCGAAAGAGCCGAGATATACCTTGTGCCCGTTGCACTGGATACTGACTTTCCACTTTCTTTGGATCTTGTTCCATTCGAGGCCTTTGTATTTCGAGCGGGTTTTTCTCTTTGTCTTGGGGCGGTTGCAGATATTTTGCGATACGGTCGCGGGGCGGAGATTTGCCTTGCGATTATCGAGACCGTTGCCATCTATGTGGTCGCAGACCATTCCCGGCGGCACGTCGATGACTTCGTGGTGCATCCAGATTCGCCTTCTTTGCCTGGAGTGTTTCGGACGGTGCCAGCGGACAGCATACGAGCTGGTGGGGCATTGGGCCAGATGCCATTTGTGTTTTGCCAGCCGGGCGTAATCTTCGGGGTCGACGATGGCAAATTTGCCGCGTGTCAATGGTATTCTTCTGAAGGGGTAGCCGTAGCGCATCCGGCGGTATAGCAGCACGGCGAATACCACTGGCTTGACGATGCAGTCCGATATTTTGAATGTCTCGCTGATAGCAGTCCAGTCCTATGCCAAAAGCACACAGTTTCCAATCTCCCCCCGTAATTGGCTGGACCGGCTCGATTTGAACGAAAATTGGGGGTCTGTTTGGTGTCCGATTTTCCATAAGTGCCGTTCTCAAAAGGGATTAAAATTTTTTCAAAAAATCGGATTTTTGTTTCTGGGTATAGACAAAAATGACCGAAATTTATGCCCCGGGCAGGTGGGCGGTGCTCTCTGAGCCTGCGGCTTGACCGACCCAAAAGCCGGCACTGAAAGTCGGATGACCAAGCTTGTAGCTTGCGTATTCGGCGCTCTACGGGCTGCAAAAGGTCACCTTGACCGGCTGAACCGGCGGTGCTACCATGTTGGCGAGTCGCCGTGGTAAAGGCCCGACGTGAGGGGCCTGTCAAAGGAGCCGGAAATGAGCAAGTGCGTCTGCCCACTTTGTAGCAGTCAGGACAACAGATTCTGCTTCTGCGAGAGAGATTATCAGGTCTTGAGCTGTCAAGTTTGCGGCTTGCTTTTCATCCACCCTTATCCCTTCGACGAAGACACCGTTCACAACAAGGTCACAAAATACGATTACCAGAAACTGAAAATCCATGATGCCCAGAGCCATTATTCGGCGTCCAAAAGTTTCTATCAGGCGTGTTTTCCTCGCATTGTGCAGCAGTGCCAGGACGCGAAATCGTTTCTCGATATCGGTTGCGGCACGGGTCATCTATTAGAGCTTCTCAGCAAGAGCCACCCCAATATTCATCGCGTGGGCATCGAGCTCAATACGGAGCGAGCCAATTTTGCCGAACGCATCGCCAACTGTGAGGTTTACCAGATTCCCGTGGAGCAATTTTCGTATCCGCGCAAGTTTGACGTAATTACCATGATTAATGTTTTATCGCACATCCCTTCGTTTGATACTCTTTTCTCCTGTATTAAATCCTTGTTGTCTGACCATGGAAAATTGATCATGAAGGTCGGCGAAGTCAGTCAGAGCATCACAAAAGACGCTGTATTTGATTGGGGTATTCCGGACCATTTACATTTTCTGGGCATGAATACACTACAATTTATTTGCAATAAATATGGTTTCACGATAGTTCTTCACGACCGGCTTGCCGTCTCAAGCGAGCTTTTTTCACGCGGCAGATGGAAGTCGCCGGGCCGAAGCGCCTCCCGAAATATGATAAAGCGATTTGTGGCGGCGGTTCCATTTGCCTTGGCGGTGCTGTCCAGGCTCTATGATGCAAAACACGGTGGAAAGGTGTATTCATCGTTCGTTGTCATGAGGCCCGCATAGATCGTTGCAGACCGTGCATGAACAACAGGTCTTGTGTCAGCTCAAGGGATCCCTTGCCGACCTGCTTTCATAGATAAAAAAGAGGTGATATTAGCTGATGGGTCCAAGCAGGTTGTACCCCATGTCGGACCGACGGTAATCCCTGCCAGAATCGTATCTGGCCAAGCATATTTCGCATTTCGCCTGTCAGGTCAACACGGAGCACTCAAAACTCAAAACTAAACGCGCCGGCTTTCGCTATGGCTGCCAGTTCAATTCATCCAGTTTTTCAGGTCGGACGATTTCGACGTGGCCATCCAAAAATCCGATCACGTAACCTCTATTTCCGCGAGGCTCTTCGGGCAAGAGTTCCTGACCGCCGGACGGAGGGCTGCCGTACTCCGCTTCGAATATCAGCACGACTCGATGTGGCTGCTCGATGTCAGATTGTTGCCGGCCACGTAAGTAAGCGTTCATCGCCCAGGCCCGCCCGGCCTTGGGGTCAAAAAGTGAGCGGAGGATTTTCTCGTCGTGGCCCAGGTAGGGCGCGAGCGCATCGGGCCAGTTGTCAGCCGGCGGAAATCTCCCATCATGCTCATCGCTGTACATAATCATCGCCAGGCACAACTGCTTGGCATTATTCATGGTCGCCGCGGTTCTGGCCTGGTGTCGGGCACTGGAAAGTGCCGGCATCATGATGGCCATCAGGATGGACATAGTCGGCACGAGGACTATTCCAACTGCGGAAGCC
>CAZPJZ010000411.1:0-3251 GCA_964586995.1 uncultured Pirellulales bacterium
GGCTTTGTAGGCCGTGCTATTGACATTAGCCAGGTTGTTGCCGGCGACATCGAGCATTTTTTGATGGGCCTGCAACCCAGTCACTCCGGATGACAACGCAAAACTCATTTCTATCTCTCCTTAATATTGAAAACGCTGGCCTCGATGCACACACCACCCCTGCTTTCGCAGGGGCAGGCTTGCCCCCGCCCAGGCGGGGGTCTTAGCTTACCCTTCAGTTTCTAATTGACACGACCTGGTCCAAGCCGACCACATAGCCATTCACCACCAGAAAGACCTGTCCGTCCACGTCATTGTACACTCGCTCGACCGGGCCGCTCTGAGTCTCAGCAGTGCCTTGCACTGTTTCTGCAGGGAACGAGACTTCCTTGCCGATAAGTGAGCTGGCATAGGCCCGCTCCACAGAGGTAAGAACCTTGGCAAAGCTGGAGTTCATTGTCTCCAGTTGTTGCAGTTGCTGAAATAGTGCCAATTGCGAAGCCATCTCGTTGTTGTTCAGCGGCTCCAGTGGGTTCTGGTTCTGCAATTCCGCCACCAGAAGCGTCATATAATCCATTCGCATGTCACTGACTGTTGCTGTAGCTGGTATCGAACCCATGAGTCTTCTTTCCTCTCAAGAAAAACTGAAGAATGAAAAGCTCTTTTTGCGCCTCTGTGGCTCAGAGTACGATGCTGGCCACAGCGAGCCCCCGGAGCAATCGCTGTGCCACAACAAGACCTCTGCACTTTCGTGGAATGTAACTTCATTATCCACGCGAGCTTAGGAACGCGGGAAAAATGTGCGGTTGTCGGAAGATCAGTTGAGCTGGACACGCTGTGACGGGATGAATTTTCCGGTTACCCAGAAAATTCTGCCGGGATATGCTTTGACGGTTCGGCTGATTTCTTTGTGCTGTTTAACCTGGTTGACGATGTCACGCAGTCCCATAAAAGGCAATATCCCTCTATTGTAGGTTCTGCTGCCTCGACCCTTTGAATCTTGGCAGAAGCGGGGCGGATTCTCTGGCATGTCTGCTAACGGCAGGCAATAATCGCGCTGACCAGTCCCATAAAAAATTAAAGTTGTTTTGACCTGTGTGTCGATTTGTCCGGTGTCTGTCTAAGGAAGAACTTTGTAGCGGGGGATACCGCTTACGGCTTCGGGATGAGATGAGTCTGCTACGCAGAGTAGTTGTGGTAAGCAAGCAGAGCCGGTGCCAGGAACTGGCTCAGCAGGTCGGCCAGGAAATCTTCGTGGCGGACGACCTTGCGGAAACTTTGGACATTGTAGATGCCGTCAGCCCAGATTTGGTTGTCTTTGACGACAGTTTCACTCCGAGTCATATTCGAGAATTTCTCGATGGGACCGATAAAAATGCAGTAAGCGTTCCGGTGGTTGTTCTCAGCGGGGGTGAAAATGACGGCCCTACACGCGCGGAGTTCATGCAAGTAGGGGCCTACGACTGTGTGCAAGCAAGCCCCGATGGCAGCCAGCTCAAGGAAACTGCCATGCGGATAAAGAACCGCTCAGAAGCTAATAGCGCCGAGAAAAGCGCAGGCAGTTTTTTCGTTGATGATCAGGCGGCTGCAGTTTCGATGGTTGGCCGCAGTCGAGCATTTGTCAAAACGCTGGCGATGATCAGGCTTGTCGCCGCCAGCAAGTGCAATCCGGTCTTGATCGTGGGGGAAACCGGCACCGGCAAAGAGCTTGCAGCCGAGGCAATACATACCCTGCGGCACGGGCACGAGCAGTTTGTAGCGGTGAATTGCGCCGCCCTGACCGCAAATTTGCTTGAGAGCGAGCTTTTTGGCCACGTTAAAGGCTCTTTTACCGGGGCCGACCGCGAAAAGCTGGGGCTTTTGGAACTTGCCGGCTCCGGCGCGGTCCTGCTGGATGAAATAAGTGAGATGCCTCTGGACCTCCAAGCCAAGTTGCTGCGTGTGCTTCAAGAGAAAACGTTCCGAAAGGTTGGCGGCGTCAAGAATATTCCATGCAACGCCACCATCATAGCCTCCAGTAACCGGAACCTGTACAAGGAAATGAAGGCTAACCGTTTTCGCCGGGATCTTTACTACCGTTTGAATATTTGTCCGGTCTTCATTGCCCCCCTTAGGTCGCCTGACCGAAGAGAGGATATTCCACTTCTGGCCGAGTATTTCCTGCGGACATCGACTATCTGTCCGGAGAAGAGCAAGAGAATAACCTCGCTGACCAAGCTCGCCGTTGAGGCCCTCCAGAAACACGATTGGCCCGGGAACGTGCGCGAACTGCGCAACGTGATTGATAGAGCGATGCTCTTAGAAACGACAGATAAAATCGGCCTCAGCAGCATAATATTGGACGCGGATGAGTGCGAACAGCTCTCAGAAAGCCAACCAGCCGCCCACATCAAGGACTTCTCACTGGCAAAAGCGGAGCGAGAGCTGATTGCGCGGGCGCTACAAGAAACAGGCTGGCAGAAAACCCAGGCGGCTGCGCTTCTGGGCATAACAAGAGCGACTCTGTACGCAAAAGTCAAGCAGTACAACATCAGGAAAAGCTCAGCCCAGGACAACGATGGGCAGTGTGAACCAGCAGCTTCTTCTATTCCGCAACCCGCTACGGCTTGAGAGTAGTGCCCCCTAACCGCTCCGCCGGCTGCTGGCCATGTCAGAAAATCTACCGGCTCGTATAGAATCCTGACACCTTCTGGTCAAGTACACTGCTAAGTAAGGTACGGGAAGGGCCATTTCTCTCGCAGAAGCTGACAAATATAGCCCGGCGGTGCTTTACAGCAGGGTCTTGGCACAATTGTTGCTTGGCTTTACGCCGGGTTGTCAGAATACGCTCTGACTTATCGCAAGGCATTGACTCTCTCTTATTCTATGAAGCGCAGCAGGCAGCAAACACGGCTAAAGCAGCGAAGCGCCAGGACCATGACCAGCAGAAGGAAGAAAACCGCCTTCGCAAATAGCGATTCTGAGGGGCCGGCCAGCCGTGACACTCTTGGGGCCCAGGCCCAGCAGGAACTGCAGCAGCACGAGGCACTCTGGCCGGATCAAGATACTTATGAGTCTGGGGCAGATTTCACCGGAGCCGATTCGGCCCGACAGTCTTCGGGCCAATCTCAGCCTTCGCTTACTTCGGTCCAGCTTAAGCGTTTTTCCGCCATGCAGAAAGTCCTCGTTGGTGGAATTATTGCCGTTGCTGCGGTGTTGGTGTATGCGTTGGTCGAGTCTCCCACAGGCCGTCTTGCTGAGCCTGTCCCAGTCCGTGCCAAGCAGCAAGAGCC
>CAZPJZ010000412.1:0-3243 GCA_964586995.1 uncultured Pirellulales bacterium
CCATCATCCAGTGCGAGTCGCGGACCTCGTTTATGAGCTTTCTCCAGTCGCCCTGGATTTCGACATCCTGCTGCGACCGGCAGATCTCATAAAACGGATTATCCTTGACGATTCCGGTGAAGCCCAGCCAACGGCCCGTACTATACTCCGGGTCGATAAACGTTACCTGCTGGCCGAGCGGTATTTCGACCTTCGGTGCGGCTCCGTACTCGGATTCATAATGGGTCATGATTTTAGCCGGCTCGTAGCGCGCGCCATCCAGCCTACGCGGGGCAGTGCAGTGCGCGCAAGTGACCAGCTCATCGTGGGGAAAGGTCGAGTTATGCAGAAACACGGGCTTACCCGATACGTAATGCAGCAGGATGCCGGCTGGGATGATGACGAAATCGGATTCACAGAACGCCATCAGGCCCTGGTCGTTGAGCAGGCTCAAAGATAGGCACGGAGTCGTCTGCGCGATGGGCAGAATCGTGCTCATGCAGCCGCGGATGGTAAAGGCCGGGGCATTGTGCTGGCGCATCAAATCGCGGAAAATGCCATAGAGCAAAAAGGCGTTGTCGACGAACGTCCGTTCGGTCATTAGAGTCGTATTTGGCAGCGACAGATATTCTTGTGCCCAGCGATGAGCTGCGCCGACCGCGTCACGGTCTTGCATCGCACTCTTGATACGGGCGGCGATTTCATCGTAGCTGACCTCGATGATGTTGAGCCTGAATTTATCCCGTGCGACTTGGGGCGCTTCGGGCGAATATTTGCCCCACGGTCCGCCGAGAGCGACGATCCGGGCACCGATGAAATTCTTCAGGCCGTAGAGGGCACGCAGCCGCCAGAGAAGGTCGTTGTAATCATCGACGACGACATCATCAACGTGGACGCCGCCATGATCGAGATAGGAATTTTGCGCGGACGCGGCCTGATCGGTTTGCAGATACTTGGTGCTCAGGGCTTCGTACCAGTAATAGGCCGGCCCGCTGCGGTGCCTGACGAAGATAATGGTGTCCCTGTCTTTTTTCTGCGCAAAACACGCTGTGAGCAACTCACCCGAACCCGCAGCGGCGTAGACCAACACCACATCGTAATCATCCTTGTGTGCCTGTGTGGCCTCTGAGGTCGACTTGATTTTGATAATGGGCAGAATCTTTACGGGAAACTCGCAGCGCGAGGATAGCTCGCTCAGATCTTTCGATATTCGCTGTGCCTCAGCCGCGGCAGCTTCGTCGCTTTGGATGCCGCCCCAGGATTTCCACGAGGTAGCCTGCCGCTTTTGAGCGACTCTGTACATAAGGACCGGCTGCACGGTCAGGGCTTTGCCCGTGCAGATAAGCGGGTGGCGTGGGTCCCATTCTTGGGCTTTCGGCTGAGCGGGCGAGGACGTCTCGAATCCCAGCAGGGGGGCTGCGACGCCGGCTGCGGTCAAGGCAACGAACTGCCTGCGGTTCATGTCGTTAGAAAGCATAGTTAGCTCCTGATTGCCCTAAATCATGTTATTTACGTTTAGCGGGTACAAGTTTACTTTCTCTAACAATACCCGGCAATGAATTGCCGGGCTAAATATTTTCAAGTTGGATTTGCGCACGCTCACGGGTAAGATACTCTCAAATGAAAAAAATATTAGCGGACAGGACAAGTAGAATTGATGCCAGCGGCATTAGAAAGGTTTTCGCGCTGGCGGCGGAGCTTCAAGACCCGGTGGATTTTTCGATAGGGCAGCCGGACTTCGATGTCCCGCAGCAGCTTAAAGAAGAAGCCATAAAGGCCATCCGCCAAGCCTTCAACAAATATTCACAAACAAGCGGTGATGCAGTTTTACGGCAGCGAATTGGTGAATTAGTAGAAAAAGAGATCGGGTGGGACGAGCCTGCGATACTGGTGACAAGCGGCGTCAGCGGGGGGCTTTTCCTGGCCTTTCTGGCAACGGTCAATCCGGGCGACGAGGTCATCATCCCCGACCCGTACTTCGTCATTTACAAGCACGTGGTGAACCTGCTCGGCGGAAAGTGCGTGTTCGTGGATACGTACCCAGGGTTTCAGCTACCACCGGAAAGA
The DNA here is from genome assembly GCA_964586995.1 of uncultured Pirellulales bacterium. Taxonomy (GTDB): domain Bacteria; phylum Planctomycetota; class Phycisphaerae; order Sedimentisphaerales; family Anaerobacaceae; genus JAFNGF01. The sequence continues at coordinate 2,047 of CAZPJZ010000412.1, forward strand.
ATCGCCGCGGCGATAACCGACAGAACAAAGATGATTGTGCTCAATTCGCCCTGCAATCCGACCGGGGCGGTGTATCCGCCCGAGCAAATAAAGAAGCTGGCGGAAATTGCAGCGGAAAAAGACGTGCTGATTCTGGCAGACGAGATTTACGAAAGATTCTGCTATGACGACAAGTTCGCCAGCATCGCTAATTATTACGAGAAGACACTTCTGCTGCGCGGCTTCAGCAAGCCTTATGCGATGACGGGCTGGCGGCTGGGGTTTGCGGCAGCGCATGACTCGCTGCGCCAGGTAATAGAAGAGATGACCAAGATACAGCAGTACACCTTTGTTTGTGCGCCCACGCCTTTTCAAAAGGCGGCGATTGCAGCTCTGGATTACGACGTAACCGACTTCGTGGACGAGTACCGGCACAAAAGAGACTTGGTTTATGAGGGACTACGGGATAAGTTTGAGTCGGTCAGGCCCAGCGGAGCGTTCTATGCGTTCGTCAAGGCGCCGGGCGGCTCGGGCACCGAGTTTGTAGAAAAGGCGATAAAGAACAACGTGCTAATCATTCCAGGCAAGGTATTCAGCGAAAAGGATACGCACTTTAGGATAAGCTTTGCCACCAGCAACGAAAAACTGCGGCAGGGCGTCGAAATCCTGCGCAAACTGGCCTGAGCCGGCAGCAGCAAGGGGGTAAGTCCTAAAATCTTAACCATTCGCTTCTAACCAGGCATTGCCGGATTGACGATATAGAGGTATAATGTGCGGCATGAGAAATCCACTTCGGATAGTTTCATTTCTTTTGCTGTGTCCGCTGCTTGCGGTGATGTCGCTGGGGCTGGCAGGCCAGGGCAGCTTCACGGCGGACCGGTCCTCGGCCGCGGCGGCAATCATTAGCTGCAAAGGCATGATCGATGATGGGCTGCGCAGATCCATCGAGCGAAGGACTGAGATAGCGCTGGACTCCGGCGTCGATTACTTGATCTACGAGATCGACACGTACGGGGGCTTTGTGCAGTCGGCGGTGGATATCTCGGACGATTTGATCCTGCGGTTCGGCAAGCAGGCCCGGACGGTGGCCTATATAACAACCAAGGCGATCTCCGCCGGGGCTATGATCAGCGTGTCCTGCCAGGACATCATCATGCGTGAAAATACGACCATCGGCGATTGTGCGCCGATTGCGCTGGGCGGCAGCCTGGAAGGCGT
>CAZPJZ010000413.1:0-3238 GCA_964586995.1 uncultured Pirellulales bacterium
GGCTACGCCAAATTCACGGGCAGGCGGGATGCGAGCAAGCAGTGGGCCGAGCGCGCCCGTGGATGGGTGCGTGTGCTGCACATCGACGCATGGGCATCAATGGTGGTATATACTTTCGCAACGGTCGCCTTCTACTTGCTCGGCGCGGCCGTGCTCGGACGAATCGGGCTGGATCCTGCCGGCAGAGACATGGTGCGGATTCTGGCGGCGATGTACATACCCGTCTTTGGCTCGTGGGCATACGTAGTATTTCTGTCCGGGGCGTTCGCAGTGCTGTATTCGACGTTCTTTGTCGCCGCAGCCGGCAATGCCCGAATGGTTGCCGATTCACTCGGATTGATCGGACTGACCGACGGCTCAGAAGCCGCACGGGCGAAGTGGACACCCATCATCAGCGCTATCTGGCCCTTTGTGGCGGTGCTGCTGTACGCATGTGTGCAGGCCCCCGCTGCTATGGTCCTGGCCTGCGGAATTGCCCAATCGGTCATGCTGCCGCTGCTGGGCGCCGCGGCTTTATACTTCCGCTACAAACGCGGCGACGCGCGTCTTCAGCCAAACCGGGCATGGGATGCGATGCTCTGGCTCTCATTTGGCGGCTTTTTGATTATCGGCAGTTGGGCACTGTTCAGCGCGCTTGTAAAATAAAGGTTGCGCACGAGAGCGATTCAGTGCCCTCAACTGTGCTTCGCCGATAAACTCAAGAACCAAAGGCGTAAGCCGGTACAATTATTCGGACTCAGTGAAAGGCTTTACTGCAATCGGGCGCGAACTGTTTTTGAGGCTTGACGTAGTGCTAATAAGACTTCGCGTTCCTGGCTTTCCCGGTAGGTGCATAAGTTGAACAAAAAATCGAGTTTCGGACTTGACAGGGGCACCCCCGAAACAGTAAAATACGTTTGACTGCATTCGAGGGAACCGCTAAATTGCCCAGGCATGGGCGGCAGCGGTACAAAACCAATTATAGGCATACTGGGCGGCATCGCATCGGGTAAAAGTACCGTTGCATCCGAACTTGCCAAGCTGGGCTGCAAGGTCATCGATGCAGACAGGATAGCGCATAAGTTGTTCTGCAGAAAGGATGTTAGGGAAGAAATAGTCCGGCTTTTCGGGCAGAGTGTTTTAGACTGCTCAGGTCAAATCGACCGCAAAAAACTGGCCGATATCGCGTTTGCCGCTGCTGACAAGCTCTCGTCACTGAACAGAGTAATCCATCCTCTGGTCTTGCAGGAGGTTGAACGGCTGGTGGAAAAGTATGGCCGTCAAAGCCAGGTCAAGGCGATCGTGTTGGATATGCCGCTGCTGGCCGAGGTCGGCTGGGCCAAGAGATGCGATAGCGTTATTTTCGTCGCCTGCGACCGGTCACGAAGAGTCGACAGAGCAAAAAAAATGGGACTCGACGACCGCCAAATTAAAATTAGAGAAAATTTTCAGATTTCTCTGGACAACAAGGCGAGCATCGCCGATAATGTAATTGATAACAATTCTGACTTCACGGCATTAGTCAGACAAGTCACTGATATCTTCTCCTGTGTTGTAAATAGCAGGTAAGCTGGCTTGACTGTACGTTAATGTTAGCGGTTGCGATGTAGGACATTGCTTTTATTATCTGGATCGTCAAAGCCCAAATCCTACTGAGCTGCTACGGAGAAGTGACTTAACCGGGTCAGCCACTGCTCTTGCAGTGGGCACACTAAGGTTTCGCATTACGCAGAAGGAGTAATTATGGCTAAGGCTGCTGCAAAAGACGAGAAGGTTTCGACCAAGAAACGCAGAACCGCAAAGAAAAAGGCGGCCAACGAAGAGCAACTTGCCACCGAACCAACAGAGCGAACGCAGGTAGAGGTAGAGAGCGACGCCGCTACGGCTACCGCCATGGCTGAGGAGGCCTCCCAAACGGAGATCCTGGACGAGGCCGAGAGAGCCAGGAGGGAGGAAGAGGAATCTACCCACGCCAAGTATGAGCGGATAAAAAAAGGCAACCTATACCTGATGGACCTGCAGAAGCTGACGGTCTCAGAGCTGCACGACATTGCCAAGAAAGACGGCATCACAGAATATAGTGCGCTCAAAAAGCAGGATTTGATTTTTAGAATCCTTAAGGAGCGTATCCAGCAAAACGGCTTGATGTACGGCGAAGGGGTCTTGGAAGTCCTGCCGGACGGCTACGGATTCCTGCGAAATCCCGATTACAACTATTTGTCCTCGTCCGATGATATTTACGTATCACCGTCTCAGATCAGGCGTTTTGGCCTGCGCACCGGCAACATTGTCTCTGGACAAATCCGGCCGCCAAAAGACTCCGAGAAGTACTTTGCCCTGCTGCGGGTCGAGGCGATCAACTATGAGAACCCTGACCTGCTTGCGGATAAGGTGGTATTCAGCGATTTGACGCCCCTGCATCCGGAAAAACGTTTCATCCTTGAGACCGCGCCCGACGAGTTGAATATGCGAATTATCGACCTGGTGACCCCGGTGGGCAAAGGCCAGCGCGGGCTTATAGTTGCTTCACCGCGAACCGGCAAGACCATCCTGCTGCAAAAAATGGCCAATTCTATCTCTACAAATCATCCCGACGTAAAACTGATAGTGCTGCTGATAGATGAGCGGCCTGAGGAAGTCACAGAAATGGAGCGAAAAACCGGCCCGGACGTCGAGGTCATAAGCTCCACTTTCGACGAGCCGGCCGCACGCCACTGCCAGGTGGCGGAGGTGGTAATTGAAAAGGCCAAGCGAATGGTGGAGTACGGCCAAGACGTGGTGATTCTGCTGGACTCGATCACCCGACTGGCCCGTGCCTACAATACCGAGACACCCCATTCGGGCAGGATACTTACCGGCGGCGTAGACTCCGGTGCAATGCAGATGCCCAAGAAGTTCTTTGGTGCGGCAAGAAATATCGAGGAAGGCGGCTCACTCAGTATTTTTGCCACTGCTCTAATTGACACCGGCTCAAAGATGGACGAGGTGATCTTTGAGGAGTTCAAGGCGACCGGCAACATGGAATTGCACCTCGACAGGCGCCTGGTTGACAGAAGAACCTGGCCGGCCATAGACATCAGTCGCAGCGGCACCAGAAGGGAAGAATTGCTGCTCGATCCGAAAGAGCTGGAGCTGGTATATCGACTGCGAAGGGTCCTCAGTGAGCTGAATCCGGTCGAGGCGGTTGAGCTGCTCAAGAACAGGCTTTCCAGGACCCGCACCAACGCCGAGTTTCTGATGACCATGAACCTGGATTAGG
>CAZPJZ010000414.1:0-3232 GCA_964586995.1 uncultured Pirellulales bacterium
CATGCCCGCCAGCGCAGGCTGCCCAGCCTGGACCGAATTATCGCCGCGAGCCAATACACAGACGACCGCTATCACGGCCAGGGAAAAGCCGTGGTGCAGAGTCTGAACATTTATCCTGATGGTCATTTGCTTTATATGCCGCAAGAAAAAGAGGGAGCCTGGCTGGAAATTCCTTTTGAGGTCGAGAAAAAACAGCCGCAGCGACTGCTGGTGGTTATGACGCGCTCATACGACTTCGGCCAGTATCAGGCGTATTTAGATGGCGTGAAGCTGGGCGGCGTGACGGATCTTTACAGCGAGGAAATCGTGAGCCGTGAGTACCACCTGTTGGACTTCTGGCCTGACCCAGGCAAGTACACGCTGCGTCTGGAGTGCATCGGCAAGAACCCCAAGTCGACCGGCTATTACCTGGGCATCGAATCCGTTCGCCTGCGCCAGCGCCGGCCGCGCGTGCAGGAATATGGCCACGATGCAGACAAGGACTGGCGCAAGAAACCGATTCTCTATGAATAGCAGGACATTGCTGACGGGCTAAAGGCCCAGATGCTGCTGTGCGTAGGCGAGGGATTTTCCCACGTTGCCTTGCTCCAGTTGCAACTGCTCGGACAAAGGCAGATGGCTTATTCTCGGTCCGCCGCTGGGCGACTTGACCTCGTGGGTCCGCACCAGCCTCAGCGTGCGGGCCAAATCATAGCCGGGGACGTCGGCTAAAACATTCCAGTATTTCTCCGTCAGGCACGGGACCCTCAGCGGGTCACGCGTCATCATCTCCAGACTGAATTGGACCTCCGGGTGATGGGTGCGAATTGTGCTAACCGCCTTAGGCAGATCGAGCAACCCTTCGCCCAACGGCACATCCCAGAGCAAGAAACCATCCTGGTACTGCTGGACGGCAATATCTTTCAGGTGCACGGCATACGCCCATGGGACGTAGGCCTTTATCACCTCCATCGGGTCCTCCAACAAGGCGATACTGTTACCTGTATCCACACACACGCCGACATACTCACTGCTGACGGCTCTAATGGTCTGGAGCATTTCAGCAATGCGCTGGTCTTTGTGGTTTTCAACGGCCAGGCGTATATGGTGGCGGGCCGCAACCGGCTCGGCCAGTTCGAGCATCGAGCGGCCATGTTTGCACGCCCGGCGAAATTCGTCTGCCGAGCTGTACTCCTCGTAACGCCGGCCCGATGTTTTACCCGGCAGCAAAACCACCCGAACCACTTTGACGCCGCTATTTTTAGCCGTCCGCAGCTCGGCCTCAAATCGAGCAACGTCAGATTGGCTCCGGGGCAAATCTGCGATTCCTTCGAGAAACATGCCATACGCCTCGGCCTGGCGACGAAGCTGTGCGGCGTAGGCATCGTCTTGCTTACCGATCTCGACCTGCACGCCGCCGGCCCCCAGACCATGACAATACTCCAGAAACTCCAGCGGCTCAGAGAATTGATCCGTGGTCTTGCGGGCAGCCCTATCGGCGCGGCTGCGAAGCGCATACGAATGGATGCACACTCCCAACTTGCTTTTCTTGGGCACGGCAAGGACGCCTAAATCACCCAGAGCCGGGCCCAGCGTTGCGGTCGCTATAGCTCCGCTGACTGACAACAAGATCTCTCTGCGGCTGTACATAGATCAAGTAACATTGAGATTCCGTAGCTGCTGGTCCCACGGGCTGCGATATTGGCGCACGAGCATTCGCGCGGCCTCCGGGTCGTCGATAATCTGTTCGGTCTTTGCATCCCAGCGAATCTTTCGGCCCGTCTTTAAGGAGATATTGGCCAGATGACAGGCGGTGGCTATCTGATGGCCGCTTTCTACGTCCGAAACGGGAGTCTTGCGCGACTTAATGCAATCCAGGAAATTCCGGATGTGCAGCACGTACAATTCCTGCCAGTCGCCCTCGGCTTTGTCCGGCTCAGTCCACAGTTTTTTACCTGGCGACTCGGGCACAGGCTGCGGACCTCCGACAGGATGGCCGCCGATGATTGCGGCCACGATGTTCGTGGGGTTCCTCTTGGGGCTGGGAATGACCTCGTATCCGTCTCGTGACAGCACCATGCTGCCCTTAGTGCCGTAGAAGACCAGTCCGCCCATGCCTGTATCCTGAGGCATGGAAGTGCATTCGCGGTACTCGACGTTGGCGACGAATCCTGGATACTCGATGATCGCGTCCTGCGTATCGGGCACCTCACAGTTGTCTTTCAAGAAGAAGCGCCCGCCTGTACTGGTGACCGCTTTGGGGCCGTCAACGTTCATAAACCAATGCACGATGTCCAGCGAATGGTGGCCGAGGTTGGTCATCTGCCCACCAGAATAATCCCAGAACCAGCGAAAATGATAGATGCCGCGATTGGGGTTATAAGGCCGATGAGGGGCCGGGCCGAGCATCATTTCCCAATCCAGTTCCGGCGGCGGATTCTGGTCCGCCGGGCTGCCGAAGCCCGGCATGAGGTTACGGTAATACTTGACCTGCACCGCCACAATATCGCCGAGATACCCTGTTTGAATCATCCGCCGGGCCTTTTGATAGTGCAGGCCGGACCGCTGCTGAGTGCCTACCTGAACCACGCGGCGGTAACGCCTTGCAGCATTGGTCATCCATCGCCCTTCTCGGACAAAGAGCGTCATGGGTTTTTCCACATAAACGTCCTTACCGGCGGCGCAGGCCAGCATCGTCATTAAGGCGTGCCAATGGTCTGCGGTGGAGACGACAACTGCATCCACGTCCTTGTTATCCAGCAGCCGGCGAAAGTCACGGTATGCGGCCACTTTGCCGCCGACAAGCTGCGCCGCTGCCTCCAGGCGCGGCTGATAGACCTCCGCCACACCAACTATATTGACATCCGGCTGGGCCTTGAAATTTCGCGTATGAATCCTGCCGATCAGGCCAAAGCCGATCATGCCGATGCCAATTCGCTCGTTGGCGCCGTAGACCCTTGCCCAGGAGGCCGCTGTCATCGCCGTTGCCGCACCAGCCTTAATAAACGTTCGACGGGTAATTTTTCGGCTCCCCACGGGGCGGGGTCCCTCATCGCGATGTTCTTGCGGTGCTGCTTTCATGGCCTTATCTCCTTTCCAGTTCGCTCGCCCCTGCCCCACCAGGCAGACCAAGGCGACTATCTAATAACATTCTCAACCGGCCCTTAAACGCATCGGCTTTTCTCGGCCCGGTTCATTGTATATCGGTAGACGCACAAAGTGGCCAGGAAAAAATCCGCCGTGCTTGAAAGAG
>CAZPJZ010000415.1:0-3232 GCA_964586995.1 uncultured Pirellulales bacterium
AAAAAAACAAAAAACCATTTTTTCCTGTCAAAGTATGCCTAACCTGCAATTTTGCAAAAGCCTTTTGTCCCAGGATAATGGAGATTTACTGATTGGGTCTTTGGCACGGCTCGAAGACCCTGACGGTGTTTTTGCCGGCTTGTTTGGCGTTGTATAGCGCCTGGTCAGAGCGGCTTGTGATGTCTTCCGGATTGGCGTCAGCGTCGTACTGGCCCAAGCCGATGCTGATGGATACCGGGATCCGCTCCTTTTGCCACGTAGTCGGCGTGCGGGCAACGATGTCAACCATACGCTCTGCTACGACAACGGCATCGCTGAGCGAAGTATTCGGCAAGATAACCGCGAACTCATCGCCGCCGTACCGGGCTGCCGTATCGATCTGCCGGATGCACTCCTTGACTCTCCGGCTGATCTCGCGGATGACCTTGTCACCCGCTCGGTGACCATAAGCATCATTTATCTTCTTGAGATTATCAATGTCAATCATGATCAAGGATATTTGTCCGCCGTAGCGACGTGATCGCCACAATTCCCTTTCCAGGACTTCGTAGAACGTTTTGTGGTTGGCAAGACCGGTCAGTCCATCGGTCGTAGCCTGGCGTTGTGTCTTCTCGAACAGCTTTATGTTGCCGATGGACGCACCGATTAACTGGCCAAACAGCTCAATCAGCCCGATATCCTCGCCGCTGAAATTACCCTCCGCGGTCTTATCTGCCAGGTTCAGCACACCTACGACCTTCTCATGGCAAATGAGAGGGGCGATGGCACAGTTCTTGGTCTTATAATTCTCGGCGAAGACACGTTGTGACTTTCTGATAACGGGCTGCTTGTGTGTATCTATGTTCCTTATCAGAATCAGCTCTTTGCTCCTGACCGCCATGACCATAGGGGACGGCGGGTTCTGATTTAGCGAGACTATCTTGTTTATAAGAAATGGATGATTGTGCTTGAGCAGATGCAGAATGCCGTTAGTTTCATCAAGTACGTACAGTGAAGCAAACCTTACACCAACCAAACTTGGGATCTTCCTAACACAGACATCAGCTATTCGTTCGATCTCGAGGCAGTTTATTTCCCGAGCCAGCGGAGTTACCTGTTCAAGCAGAGAGGCCTGGCGGTGAGTACGGTTAGCATCAGGCTCTGACATTTGATCGCTCCGGTTCATCGCCTAAAACCAATCAACCCTCAAGATATCGTTATTGATCCAAGCTCCAAGAATGACAGACACCCATGTACCTTTTATCGGGTGATTTGAGCAAGTACATTGGCCAAAAGCATCTGCCGCAGGGCAAGGCGTCTTGCGCTGCACGTCTCTGCTGCACCGATAAAAACGGCATCCCGGCGGTTTAGGTCAAGGCAATCACCTGCATCTTCGGGACTTGCATTAGACACGTCGGTCGGAAGCATCGCCCACAAGAGCAAAAAATGCGCAAATTTTTTTGAAAAAGTAAGAAAAACAGTTGACGCCACGCCGATGGCGTTTTACATTTTGCAAAATACAAAGCGCCACGCCAAATTTCGGCAAGCAAGGCGGGTTGGCGCTGCCGAGCGGAACGCGCTGGCAGCCGTTTCAAAACCGCCCGCGGGCGCCAAAACACAGGGCTGGAAACCATCTGCGGGTTTGACAGCCGACGGTTTTCAAAACCTCTTTGACAGACGGTCTTAGACCGGAAGGTGCTCTTTGGACAGATGACCGGACAAGTGGGAGCAGCGACCGACCGTAGACGTTAAGAGTTGCCTTTGTGCCGAGTTTTTTACTTGTGCTCTTTCAACAAGTTAGTTTGAAGAAGGTTTCGGCTGATGCGTTCGCAGCTCAACAGCTCTAAGTTACGAATTCCTGCCAAGCTCTACCGTATCGGCGAATTAGTTCGCTATACGCCCTTCTCCAGACAGACCATTCATAATTATACGATTATGGGACTCATCAGCGAGACGGAATGGACTGAGGGCGGACATCGACTCTACGACGAGTCGGTCTTTCAGAGATTGTCAAAAATTCTTCAACTCAAGAAAACAAAGACTCTGTTTGAAATCAGGCAGATTCTAACCACAGAAGATGCGGGCTCAAGAATATCATCGCCTCGACACGGGGCTGAGCAGAGCGGCCAAGAGTTCAGCCATTTTTCGAATTCGGAGCAATCAAATGAGCCCAAGAGCGACCCTCACGGGAGCTGACCATTTTGCCAAAAAGAACAAGGATCGTTTGAGTTCAATTGTGTTTGCCTAAAGCTTGGTGTCAGAATTCAGGGAAGAATTGAGAGGACCAAGGATGACCGGTGCGGCTTCGCCTTTCGCGAGTAACCTGTCTGCCTTTCCACGTCAAATAGCAAGCATAACAGCGGTGCAGGTGCGAAGCTGCTGTATTCCTCGGGAACAAAGTACCGCCTGAGTTGTGAGCCTAAGAAGGAAGGAGTGTTTATGAATCTTTCGCCGCTGATAACCGACAACGTTGGTGAGCTGCTGGCCACGATAGTCGATTTTACAAAGGCTCGTCAGAGAATCCTTAGCGATAATATACTGAACATTCACCGTTCCGATTTTGTTCCGAAAGACCTCGCTGTGGATGAGTTTTGCCGATCAGTGAACGCTGCAATCGTTGAGCATATCCAGAATCAGCGGCTTGTGTTCCGTGATACCGATAATATCAAATTCGGCGCCCGTGCCAGCCTCGAAGCCGAGCCCGTGGTGGACAAGTACGCCAGTGAGCTGCTCGGCAAAGATAAAAAAGATGAGTATGTGCAACTGCAAATACGCAAGCTCCTGGAGAATCTGCTCAATCGGAGAATCGCAGAGCAACTGCTGAAGCAAAGCCAACAGGCGACTGCGACAGAAGTGATGGATGGGAAAAACAAGACCGAGGTCTTGCGTACGTGCTCGGATGAAGGTCAGCGTTGGCCAGGCGTAGACGTGACCTCCGGACAAGCAGCCAGACAGGCCACTGAAGACATGGAACGATATAGACCGGGGTTCGTGCCCCGGAAAGTATAAAGCCATGAAGCAGACCGGCAGGACCGGCCAGGCGTCAATAGCGAGTCTGCTTGACCGAACTGACAGTGACAACTTTTGTCAAGGTTATTGACGTGTTCTTCTAAAGTCGTAGCCCGCAAGGCCGATAAGAAATCAGGATGGGGGTGTTGTCTGTCTGGCCTTAAAGACCGCCAGAAAGAGCAAATATCCGTGGTGTCGTTTATAGGACCTTGCACCCTGCTGTATCGTGTTGCACCGACATTTG
>CAZPJZ010000416.1:0-3219 GCA_964586995.1 uncultured Pirellulales bacterium
GGTATGTTGTGGACATGTTGCACTACCAGAGTGTGCCGCGGTTATATGTAACGGCTAATCTTTATCGGCCTCCGCGTATCGACGAAGGCCGGCGTCTGCCGGCTGTGCTGTACGTTTGCGGACATTCAAATCAGGGACGCAATGGCAATAAGACTGCTTACCAGTCCCACGGTATATGGTTTGCACGGCACGGCTACATTTGCCTTGTCCTTGACACCCTCCAGTTGGGTGAGATTGCGGCCATCCACCACGGGACCTACCGCGAAGGCCGTTGGTGGTGGCACTGTCGCGGTTACACCCCGGCTGGAGTAGAGTGCCTCAATGGAATCCGCGGCATCGATTATCTGATTGGCCGGCCGGACGTAGACCCGGAACGTATTGCCGTCACCGGGATCAGTGGTGGTGGGGCGGCCACGTTCTGGATAGCGGCGGCGGACGAGCGCGTCAAAGTGGCCGTGCCGGTCAGCGGGATGGCAGATTTGCCGTCCTACATCTCCAACCGGGTGATTAACGGGCATTGCGATTGCATGTTCCTGTACAACACGTTCCAGTGGCCGTGGACCCGGATTGCCGCGCTGGTGGCGCCGCGGGCGCTTCTGTTCGTCAATAGCGACCAGGACGCTATCTTTCCGATGGATGCCAATCAAAGAGTGATCAACCGACTGGAACGCCTGTACAGTCTTTATGGGGCCGGGGACTTCGTTGACAGCTTTGTCAGCATTGGTGGGCACGCGTACCGCCAGGACATTCGCCAGGCGGTATACCGCTTCATAAATACGCACCTCAAAGACGACCCAAGGGTTATCAGCGACAGCGAGGTTGATCTGGTGACGGGCTCCGGCAGCAATCGGAAGCACCCCATCAGCCCCGAAAAGCTTCGCGTCTTCCCGGAGGATTCGGATATTCCCAAAGACGAGTTGAACACAACCATTGACCGGCAATTCGTTCCTATGGCACGGCTAAAGCCCCCTGAGGTGGATCCCGCCGGGCAGCAAGCAAAGGGCGAGTATGAGGTTTGGAAGGATTTCATCCTGGCCGAATTACGCCGCGTCACATTCGGCTATTTCCCTGAGCGTATTGGCGCCGCGAGGCTGCTTCGGCAGGATGAACGCGGAGGCAAGTGGCTCGAGTCCGAACCGGGGATAGAGGTTTACCTGCGACGTGCTGCCCAGATTGAGCCAGGATCCCCTTTTAGCCCCCGCCTTTCGGCGGGGGTACCCCTGCCTGTGGCCGGGGCTAAAAATGGAACACAGCGTATCGTTATGGTTGTGCTTAACCCTGACATGTCGGAGTCATTGTCCGATTACATGCGAGGCCTTTGCGAGCCTAACGACTGTGTGTATGTATGTTCGCCGCGGGGCGTCAACCAGACACGCTGGACGCGAAAGAATCCGCCCAACTACGTGGAGCGGTCATGCGTGTTGCTTGGCCGGACTGTCGATACGGGCCGCGTTTGGGATATTGTGGCGGCAGCCCGTTACCTGGGCGCCGAACATGGTGGGGATATTCCCGTCTACGTGTTCGGGGAGGGCCCGGCGGGTGTGTTGGCAGCCTACGCCGCCTTGTGGGAAGCGGAGATTGCCGGTGTAACAGCCGTCAAGCCGCCCTTGTCTCACATGGATGCCGAAGCGCCTCAGTTTCTAAATGTCTTGAGGGTATGCGACATTCCGGATGTCCTTGGGATGCTTGCTCCACGTCCATTGGCGATACATGGATGCAGCGGCGATGCTCTTAAGAAAGTGGCCCAGATATATTCGTCGGCAGGGTATCCTCAATGCCGACCGTCCTTTTTCTGACAACCCGCCTTTCAAGGAGACAGACATGATTCAACCCATTGACAAATCCAGTCTCAACCGTCGACAGTTTCTCAAACAAGCCGGTTCGCTCGCCGCGGGCGCGGCGGTGCTCGGCGGTCTCGCGCCTGCCGCCTTCGCCGGCGAAGATAACACGATCCGGCTGGCGCTGATCGGCTGCGGTGGCCGAGGCGGCGGCGCCGTCGGCGACGCCCTGTCTGTTCCCGACAGCGGGCCGGTCAAGCTGTATGCCATGGCCGATCTCCAGCAAAGTCGACTGGAGTCGTCGTATAAAGCCCTCCAGGGAAGGTTCAAAGACAAGGTCGACGTTCCCGAGAACCGCAAGTTCATTGGTTTTGACGCTTATCGCAAGGCCATCGACATCCTTAAGCCCGGCGACATTGCCATGTGCACCACGCGAGCCTATATCCGGCCGGTACACGTTGAGTATGCCATCCGCAAGGGCATCAACGTCTTCATGGAAAAACCGTTCGCGCCCGATCCGGGCGGTCTGCACCGGCTGCTCCGCGCAGGCGAGGAAGCAGAGAAGAAGAAGGTCAAGGTCGCTGCAGGGCTCCAGTGCCGTCACTCGCCGGCCCGTCAGGCGCTCATCGAGCGAATCCGCGACGGCGCGATGGGCGAGATACCGCTGATCCGCGCTAACCGCCTGGCGGGCGGTAGATGGCTCGGCAATCAGGCAGATGCTGCCAACAACCTCATGAGTCAACTTCAGTTCGGCAAGATACATCTGTTCTGGGTCGGTTCGGGCCACATGGTTGATAATCTAATCCACCAGATCGACGAGTGCTGCTGGATCAAGGACATGTGGCCGGTTTCCGCGCACGGCATGGGCGGCCGCGTGCCCCGCAGCAAGGACTGCGGGCAGAACATTGACGTCTACTCGATGGAGTTCACCTTCGCCGACGGAACCAAGGCGTTCTGCGGGTTTCGCCGTATCGACAAAACGTACAGTGAGTTCGCCACCTATATTCACGGTACCAAGTGCGCCGCGCAGTTCTCCGGCAGAACCCATGCCGCTACCGTCCACATGTTCAAGGACCAGCGGATCGACAAGGACAACATCGCATGGACGCCTACAAAGGACGTCTATAGTCCCTGGCAGTACGAGTGGAACGTCTTCATCGACGATATCCGCCACGATCGGCCGCACAATGAAATAAAGCGAGCGGTCTACTCGGACCTCACGTCACTCATGGGCCGCGCCGCCTGTCATACCGGCCAGATAGTGACCTGGGACCAGATGATGAAGTCCAAGTTCCAGTTCTGCGACTATCTCGACGAACTGAACTTCGACAGCGCGGCGCCTGTCAAAGCCGACGAAAATGGCCAGTTCCCCGTCCCCATCCCGGGACAGTGGCAAGAGCTTTGAGAGTGGCTCCAGAGCAATTTGGGATGGGTCTTGGCA
>CAZPJZ010000417.1:0-3216 GCA_964586995.1 uncultured Pirellulales bacterium
ACAAAGCAAGACAGCACATGATAGGCAAATCCGGGACACATGTTTGGTAGCCATAGCAAACCTCCTGCGCAACTGCGCCAAAGCTCAGCTTGCCCGATCAAAAACGAAATGCCCGAACGCGTCCTTCATTTTTTCGCGCTGCGGGTAGCCGCAATTTCAAAGACCCTTATATGGGTAATCCTACCCACGAATCTCTTATTATTAAGATTACCGCCCCCACTGCGCAGATGTCAAGCGAATTTTTCAAAAACTTGGGCAAAACTTCGTTTTTGTGCGACTGCTGCCTAAGCCGCTGCTCTTGCAGGACCTGCAAAGAAAGTGTGCTGCCGTTACAAAAATGCTCTATAGCGCCAGCACGACGCCGGTAGCAAGGGCTGCGTTGAACAGTATCTGCGTGACGTCTTTGGCGGTTTTTAGCCAGAAGAACTTATCCATCTTTCGGGGCACGACAATTGTGTCGCCGGGACTTAGCCTAATGCTCATAAAGCCGCCGAACACCCACTGGTTCGTTTCGCCATCCCAGTCTATTCTGCCTGCGTCCTTCTGGGCGATGCTGACAACGGAGCCATCCGCTCGAATAATGCTCAACTGCTTCTTGTCGGCCTCGGCAGTCAGCCCCCCTACCCTGCGGAGATAATAGCTGACGCTTTTACCCTCTTCGTACAACAGCGCCGTGGGATTGAAAACCTCTCCCAGCACATTGACAACGCCAGGGGTTTCCGGAACAACCAGAGTGTCTCCTCTCTCAAGCTGCAAATCGTATCTGGACCTTTTCAATTCGTCCAGCGAAGTCAACCTAACAACCACTCTTCCATCAATCTTGACAGCTCTGAGCTTGCTGAGCAGGTCTCTTTTGGCCTTGAGCCGCAGCTCCTCGGTCTTGACCGCTTCCTCATCCAGCGCCCCACCCATGGCCCGTTCAGCGGCGACCAGCGCAGTTTCCTCTATCTGTCGTACAAGCTCGTCCATCCTCTGCTGCTGGACTACTTTGGCGCTTTCTCTGGTGAACACGGCCCCTTTGAGATACGCTCGCTCGGTGTATCCTCCTGCCCTTTCAATAAGCGAGCTCAGCATTTCGCCCCTTCGTATCGGATACGTGCCTGGAAATTTCACCTCTCCGGATACTGTAGCAGTTCGGTCAAACTCCAGTTCGGGAATGGGCCTGACCACCAGGTGGTCGTAGTCCTGCAAGGCAACGTTATGTTCGGCATCGCCGGCCAGCGCCTCTTGAAGATCGATATCGATTTTCTCTGCCTGCATGCCGGTCTGGCTAATGTGCTTGCGAGTAAGCTCGGCAGTCTTCAGGTACGCATTTTTCGCAAGCCCGCCTGCTGCATCCACCAGATCCTTGACCTTCATATCCGGGATAAGCCGATATTCTCCCGGCCGAAAAACCAAGCCGGATACGGAGACCCGACTACTGGTTCGCTCATCCCAGCGAAAAACACGAACCGTATCAAACCGGCTCAACTCGATATTGGCAGATTCGTCTCCTTCCAACAGCTTTGCCAGGTTGAATGGAACAGTCGTAGGATGGAGGTCCGGCTCAACCAGCCTCTCTATTTCGGCGTGCGAC
The DNA here is from genome assembly GCA_964586995.1 of uncultured Pirellulales bacterium. GTDB lineage: Bacteria > Planctomycetota > Phycisphaerae > Sedimentisphaerales > Anaerobacaceae > JAFNGF01. The sequence continues at coordinate 1,577 of CAZPJZ010000417.1, forward strand.
AGATTGGCCTGGGGCCGCAGCGCCTCGTAAGAGCTAAGAATGTCTGCAAGGCGCATGCCGGGTCTTAGCTCATATTTGCCGGGCCTGACCACGTGACCCTCAAGGTAGACCACATTCTGCTCGAGCGGCGAAACGGCAAAAACCTTGACCATGTCTCCATCGCGCACCAAAATGTCTGACGCCTGCGTTTGGCCACTGACGTCCGCTTTTGCGGAGATGTCAAAGTCAGCCACGATGCGCTTCTGGTGCTGGTCGACTCTTTCCACCTGCACTCTTTGCAGCCACCCGGCGTAGGTCACGCCCCCTGCCAGGTCCAGCACTGCGGCTAAGGTCATCTTCCCGGCCATTTCATAGATCGCCGGCCTCTTGACATTTCCTGCCACCCCAACGACCGGGCCAATTAGCGGGACAAAAATCGTGTCCCCATCTTGCAGACGCACGTCTTTGCTCTTGTCGCCGCCCAAGAGGAAATCGTAAAGGTCGAAAGTTGCAGCGGCGCTCTGGCTGGTCAGAACTCGGATGCCCCTCATGCTGCCGTTCTTTGAAGGGCCTCCCGCGGCAAACAGGGCATTGATCACCGTGGACAGAGAACTGAGCGAATAGCTGCCCGGCGTGCGAGCCTCTCCTACAACGTAGACTGTTATTGTTCGCAGTCTGTCCATGGCCACTGCCATCTTGAAGTCCGTGTACTTGCGGGAGAACTCATTTTGCAGATACTCCTGCAGCTTAGCGAAAGTCATGCCCCAGACTTTTAGGACACCGACCTCCGGGATGTTAATCTCGCCGCCTCGGTCCACGGTAACCGGATACTGTGCACTGATCCTGCCCCACAGTGTCACGGTAAAGCTGTCACCGGGGCCGATAACATAATCCGGCCCCACCGGAACGTTTGCCACGGGGGCAAACGTTGATATCGGTTTTCGAAATACGTCGTATCCGAACTGCTTGAGCTCCTTTGACACGACGCCGGGAATCTCGCCGGAGAGCAGCCGCTCGATCACCGACGGCTCTTCCTCCTCCATCAGTTCTTCCGGGGCCCGGATGGCCCCCGCCTCCGGCCGTTCCGGCTGTTTTACCGACCATTCAGCCAACTGGTCGGCAGGTCCGTAACGCAGAAATTCTCTGATTCGATCCATGGAGATGACCCCCCTTTTGCCGGCTTCCTCGGCAGCCCTGCGAATCCCGGCAAGAAATCGGTCATCTATTTGTTGGTCCGGCTGCCAGCCACCTGGGGGTTCGATCCCCAGTTCGATCAGGGCGGAAACCGCTTCTCGAGGAGTCACACCCTCACCGAGATTTAACTTGGCAGCCAATCTAACCGCATATTCCCCCTGCGTGGGAGCCGTGCCGGCTGAACTTATCGGTGCAGCCATTGAAGCATATCCTCGGTTCACCTGCGACAGCCAGCCCGTCAGCGAAAGCATCGTCAGAAGCGTCAGAGCCCACTTCACGGAACGACGACCAGCAGCAAAAGGCGACCGGGCTTTTGCGTATGACAGGGACAGCTCCATGCTTTCCGAACTTCTTAGCCCCCACTTTGTTTGAGGTACGCTCGGCTCCATTCCGCACTCCTTTTATGATTGGGACAACACGGCAGAACTCGCCACGGCGAAGAATCGCAAAAACACTCACGGGAGCAT
>CAZPJZ010000418.1:0-3210 GCA_964586995.1 uncultured Pirellulales bacterium
CCATCGGCCTCGGCATTAAAGTTGGGGATAATACGGTGTCTGAGAACAAGTCTGCAGACGGCTTGCACGTCCTCGAAGCTCGGCGTGATGCGGCCCTGCATCAGGGCTACGGCTTTTGAGCCAAGTGTCATAAACTGGCCCGCCCTTGGCCCGGCTCCCCACTTGAGGTACTTCTTGACCATCGTGGTGGCGCTTGGCTCATTGGGCCTGGTCGCCCGCGCGAGCTTGATGCAGTACGCGATGACCACATCGCTGACCGGGGCGGCACGAACAATCTCCTGAAACAATATCATGTCGTTCTTGCCCAGAACCGTTTCGATGCTGCTCTTATTGCCGGTGGTGGTCTGTTTGACCATCAGGTGCTCCTCCTTGGCGGGCGGATAGTCGATGTAGATCATAAACATGAATCGATCCAGCGCCGCCTCCGGCAGGGGATACGTGCCTTCCTGCTCGATAGGGTTCTGAGTGGCCAGGACGAAAAATGGCCGGTCGAGCTTGTACGTCGTGCCGGACACCGTTACCTCACGCTCCTGCATCGCCTGCAGAAGTGCGGCCTGCGTTTTAGGCGGAGTCCGGTTTATTTCGTCTGCCAGGACTACGTTGGCGAAGATCGGCCCGTGAACGAATTCGAACCGCCTTTTCTTGGATTGAGGGTCTCTCTGGATGATGTCCGCACCGGTTATGTCCGAAGGCATCAGGTCGGGCGTGAACTGAATTCGATTGAACTTAAGACTCATGGCATTAGCTACCGAATGTACCATCAGGGTCTTTGCCAGGCCGGGCACCCCCTGCACGATACAGTGTCCTCCGGCCAGCATGCAGCAGAGCACCGAGTCAATTACCCTGTCCTGGCCGACGATAACGCGGTGTATCTGGCGCTTCAGCTCAACATATCCCCGGTGAAGCCGAGCAATTAGCTGGCCCTCGTCGACCGATGGCAGGTTTGCTCTACCACTGACCTGTTGCCCGGTTGTCTGTTCCATAAGGTTCCCCTCTATCGACATTTATCAACGACTGTGAAAAACACAGTTTATTTTACCAAATCTGGTCAAACATTTCCAGAAATTCCATCGTCACAGCCTCGTTACGCGTACCCGTTGCTTCGCATCGCAAAAAGCCCCCCGCCTATTATGACGTTGGTTCCGATGTTTTGTTACAGCAAAAACCGGCCTTTACGCTACTCGGCACCACCAGCCTGGACCTGCCTGAAAGTATCTGAGTCAGGTTCACCCCGTGAGATAATTTACCCCGTGAGATAGGGCCCACTTGCGCCGTGAGAGCGCAGGGTCCGTTGTACCCGCCCACTATTAGACCTTCTCTCACGGGGCGAGCCGCCATCTCACGGGGTGAACCTGGGGGCCTGCGCATCCTCCAAGTCGCTATCTCACGGGGTAAAGTTGTTCGGGCATTATTTCCGTTACCCATCCTCAAGTTGCTGCCTTTCATTAGTAGAGAGAACTGCCGAGACGGCAGTTTGAGCATTACACAGTGGTATAACCGGCTTAGAGACAAGAAGGAGGTCCGTCAGATGAAGGCACTAAGGCATATATGGAAATGGCTGCATGGGTGGTTGAGCCTGCCGATGGTTACGCCGGCCAGCATTGATTCGGCCAGGTGGGAGACCAAAGTTGAGGTCATGCACCAGTTGTCGGGCGGTTGCTGATGAGCCGGTAAGCGGCGGATGCAGGCCGTGAGCGGCCCTAAACCCCCGTGGCGCCTGTGTACAGGGCGTTCTCAAGACCCTAAGTTATCGGAAAAAGCATTTTTTTTCAAAATATTTGTATCATTTTGGGCTGTTTGCGCGTCCAATAGATAGAGAGATGGCTATAAACTGAGGTAAGCGAACAGTTCTGTGCTGCCAGACGTAATATAAGCAGCCAAAATCCGCAGATGGGCTGGGCCACATCTTTCCCTCCTCTCCTCCGCAGGTCCCAGCCCTTTTTTGTTTGAGGCTGCTCGGCGGTCTCAGCGTTCTGGGCGGTTAAACAACAGGCCTCCTGGCCGGTTATTTTCGCCACAAATCGTGGCAAATTATGTTATAATGTATATTTGGCCTCTTAGCTGAGGCTTTTACCGCCGACTTCGCAGACGCCGTCCCGAGCCCGGCCGAGGGAGGTCGCAGAGTTTTCTGTTTCTACTTTGGTGGCAGAAACAAAAAACTCTCGCCAAGTGAGAGATACCTATGTATGGCATTTTTGCAAGGACTTTGCTCCTGCTGTCGCTATTGGTTGTGCTGCCGTGCCGCCCGGCAAAGGCCGAAGAGAGATTTACCCGCCGCGGCGGGTTTACCCGCCCCGGCGGGCAAGTCTTGGCCAGCGAGCTCAGCGACAAGCTGCGGGGAATGTGGCTGGGCCAGTTGATCGGTAACCACGCCGGCAGAGATACCGAGGGCAAGTATTCCGGGGCCATGCCCAATCCCGCCCCGGCTGTCCCGTGGGTAATAAAGCAGGAATGGGACGCCGACGATGACACCGACATAGAATATGTTGCCCTGCATATATTAGAAACACACGGTCTGGACTGTGGCGGCCAGCAGATTGCCCAGCAGTGGCTCACCCATATCACCACTTCGGGTATCTACATCGCAAATAGACAGGCCTGGTACCTGATGGCAGAAGGCTATCTGCCGGGCGATACCGGAAGCCGGACCTATAACCAACATTGGTACTCGATTGATTCGCAGATAACAACCGAAGTGCTGGGTGCCATTTCTCCGGGTCTGGTTCAGTCCGCCGTCGATCTGGCGGGCAAGTTTGCACGGGTCAGTAATGACGGCTTTGCCGTTCACGCCGCCCAGTTCTACTGTGCCATGTATGCCGGCGCTTACTTCGAGCCCGATGTGGTCAATCTTGTGACCGAGGGCCTCAAGGCAATCCCCCAGACCAGCCGAACACATCAGGTTATCGCCGATGTGCTGAGCTGGTACCTGCAGGACGCGACTGACGGTAGCTTGGTCTGGCGGGCAACTCGCTACAAGCTCTATGATAAGTATCAGGGCTCCAAGAGTTTTGGCCGCTACTACAACTGGGTCGAGTCCACGATCAATACGGGAGCGACCGTGCTGGCGATATTGTATGGCCAGGGTGATTTCAAGAGCACGGTGCAGATCGCCGTTTTAGCCGGGTGGGACTGCGACTGCAATCCGGCCACGGCAGGGGGGCTGCTTGGCATCATCCACGGTTTCAGCCGGCTCCCGGCGGACCTTACCGA
>CAZPJZ010000419.1:0-3201 GCA_964586995.1 uncultured Pirellulales bacterium
TTCGTGGGCTTCGACGCTTACAAACACGCGATGGATTGTCTCAGTCCGGGCGATGTGGCGATCTTTGCAAGCCCTCCGGCCTTCCGCTGGGTGCATTTCAGCTACGCAATCAAGAAAGGGCTGAACGTTTTCATGGAAAAACCCGTCACCGTGGATGGCCCGACTACTCGGCGGATGTTGGCGCTGGCCGAAGAGGCCACGGCCAAGAACCTAAAGGTAGGAGTGGGACTGATGTCGCGTCACAGCCGGGCGCTTCAAGAGCTGGCCAGGCGCGTGCACGACGGCGAAATCGGAGACATCATCCTGCAGCGCGGCTACCGGATGCATGGGCCGATCGGATTTTTCTCGTCGCCGCCCAAGCCACCCGGTATCAGCGACCTGCTTTACCAGGTGCAGCGCTTCCACAGTTTCATCTGGGCCAGCGGCGGCAACTTCAGCGACTTCTACATCCACATCATCGACCATCTCGGCTGGCTGAAAAACGCCTGGCCGGTCAAGGCCCAGGCGCTCGGCGGACGCCATTATCGCGGCGACTCGGTGGACCAGAATTTCGACGTGTACGCGGTGGAGTACACGTATGCCGATGGAACGACCTTCATGTTCGACGGGCGCTGCATGAACGGCTGCCAGGACATCTACGCGAGCTACCTTCACGGCAGCAAAGGCATGGCCGTCGCTTCAAAAAGCGGCGATTGCGGGATGCCCTCCAGCATTCACAAGGGCCAGAATCCCACGCGATCAAACATGCTCTGGGAATCTGAAGTTAAACCGGATGAGCGGAATCCATATCAGAACGAATGGAACGACCTGATGGACGCCATCCGCAACGACAAGCCCTACAACGAAGCCAAACGCGGTGCTGAAGCCAGCCTGGTGACGTCGATGGGGCGCATGGCGGCGCACACCGGCCAGGAAATTACTTACGAACAAATACTGAACTGCGACCACGAGATGGCCCCAGGCCTGGACAAGCTGACGATGGGTTCTCCCGCGCCTCTGCAGGCCGGGCCCGACGGCAGATATCCGGTTCCTCAGCCGGGCATCACTAAACAGCGGGAATACTGATCCGCTGCTGTGGATTTCCGGCGAGCGCGGTCCCCGGTCGCAGCGTTAGCAGCTTCATAACGCAATGAGCTACAGCCTGCGGTCCAGCTTGCGATAGCTCACGGCTTCGGCTACGTGTTCGGGTCGGATGTTCTCCTGGTCAGCCAAATCCGCGATTGTCCGGGCGACCTTACAGATTTTATCGTGAGCGCGAGCCGAGAGGCCAAATTCGGTCATCGCCTGCTTGAGCACCATCTCGCCGGCGGAATCGAGCCCGCAGAATCTTTCAATCTGCTTGTGGGTCATCCGCGCATTGACCAGGATCCTGCCGCTACCGAAGCGCTGCGCTTGGATGTCTCTGGCACGCATAACGTCCTGCTTCATCGTCGCGGAGCTAAGCTGGCCCGCCCTTGAGCGGAGTCGGCTGAAACTTATCGCGGGCACGTCAATATGAATGTCAATTCTATCCACCAACGGGCCGGATATCTTCGAGACGTATCGTTCTATCTGGCCGGGCGTACACCGGCACCTGCGGGCATCCGTGCCGAAATAGCCGCAGGGGCACGGATTCATCGCCGCAACGAGCATGAATTGGGCGGGAAATCGAACGGTGCCTTTGGCCCGTGAGACGGTGACGAAACCATCCTCCAACGGCTGGCGAATCATCTCCAGAACGTGCCGCGGAAATTCCACAAACTCATCCAGGAACAATATCCCGAAATGGCCCAGTGACAATTCCCCCGGCCGGGGCACCGTTCCTCCGCCGACCAGGGCCGGGCCGCTGGCCGAATGGTGCGGCGTCCGCACCGGCCGAGTGGCCAAAAGCGCCTTATTCTTGCCCAGCAGGCCCACGCAGGAGTATATGCGAGTGGTCTCGAGCGATTCCTCCAGGCTCAACGGCGGCAGAATGGTCGCCAGTCTCTGGGCCAGCATGGTTTTTCCCGCGCCCGGCGGGCCGATCATCATGATATTGTGTCCTCCGGCGGCGGCGACGGTCAGCGCCCGCTTGACGCTCTCCTGACCCTTAACATCGGCAAAATCAACATCGTAGCCGGACGCCTCACTAAAAAGCTCCTCGACGTTGACTGTCGTGGTCTCAAGAGGCAATTGTCCGGAAAGAAAGCCCACCGCCTGAGCCAGCGAGCCGACGCCATACACTTCGAGGTCGCCAACCACCGCAGCCTCTTTGGCATTTTCCAGCGGGACGAGCATCCGCCCAAAGCCGTTCGCCGCCGCCGTCATCGCCATGCTCAGTACGCCGTTGACATGCCTGACCCGACCATCCAGGGCCAGCTCGCCGACGACAATGAAATCCTTGACCGGCGGGCCGACCAAAATACCCTGGCCGATGAGCATTCCCAGAGCGATGGGCAAATCAAACGCGGGGCCTACTTTTTTTACATCTGCCGGAGCCAGGTTTATTACCGATTGGGTTTTAGGATATTTGTAGCCGCAGTTGACGATGGCGCTTTTGACCCTCTCGGTGCTTTCTTTGACCGCCGCATCGGGCAGGCCCACGATGACGGACTTTTCCAGTCCGCCCCGCGCAACGTCAACCTCGACCTCACAGATGATGCCCTCAATTCCTTCCAGCGTAACACTGTGCAACCTTGCCAGCATTATTGCTCTCCGGTTTCTACCAGTGCTCTCTCGTAACTGCGATTCTAACGGCTCGCCGATACGAAGAATAAAGCGCCGATAGAACCGCAGATAGACTGCCGTTAGATTACGTAAGTCATTATCTGCTAAGAACGTAGTAAGTCCACCTTGGTGGTGAACCTTTGCGCTCCAGCAGCCCTTTGTCAACCATTTTTTTCAGAAGTCGACCAGCCTGATCACCTGACAGACCACATAGTTCAATCACGTCCGCTCGCGTTATCTTGCCGTGTGCCTCCAAATACTCCCTTACCATGTTCTCATGTTTGATTGCAGAAATTCCGTGAACCCGGACGTATCCGGAAGAAATTCCAAAACCTCGATAGAATCCGGCGCTTAGGTGGTAGACTCGCCCTCTTTTCTCCCCCTTTGCCTCGACCAGCCCGCGCTCGTGCAGTCGCTCCAAGACATTACGGGCCTCCGAAGTGCCCTTCTGGATTAGCTGGCCGGCCGATTCCGAATCTATCCTACGCTCGTAAAACAGCGAATTGAGAATAAGCT
>CAZPJZ010000420.1:0-3191 GCA_964586995.1 uncultured Pirellulales bacterium
TTGACCTTATTCTGGAGGAGGCAACAATTATGAATGCCAGAGGGCACCTCTTTTTTGCAGCGGGGCTGACGTTCTTGGTTTTCTGTACGCCTACGCAGGCCGTACCCTTGGTCGGGCTGGACGGGTGGACAGAGCCCGTGCCGCTAACAGAAGTAAACACCGACTCGGCGGAGGAATGGTCGCCCTCCTTGTCATACGACGGGCTGACGCTTTACTTTGCCAGGGTGCGCAGTGACACGTTTTACTATGGGCGAATATTCGAGGCGACGCGCCAGCAGCCGGCTGGGCCGTTTACATCGGTAAAGGAAATAAGCGGCCCGCTGAATTCGTCAGCCGGGCATAATCTGCTGCCCTGGGTTTCCCCGGACAACCTGCGAATGTATTACCACAACGAATCGGGCGGCAGGTTCAGCCTGCAAATCAGCGAACGCAGCACAGTTAACGACCCTTGGCCGCAAAGTACCGGCATCCTCGAACTAAACGCGCTGGGCGACCGGATCCAGGCACCAAAGCTCACACCGGACGAGTTGACCATCTTCTTCAATGCGTATCAGGTGCCTGGCGGAAAGGGAGCCTATGATCTATGGATGGCCAGCCGACCCGACAGAGATTCGCTGTTTGGCCAGGTGACAAACCTGGCGGAACTTAACACAACGATGAGTGAGTGGGCTCCGTGTGTGACGCCTGACGGCCTCACGCTGTACTTCGCTTCTAACCGCAACGGCAGCAGCCAGTTGTTCAGAGCAACAAGAGCGTCATTGGACAGTACTTTTGGTCCTGCTGAACATCTGGCATTTCTTGAGACGCCGGGCTGGCAGAACAATCATCCATACCTCAGCAGTGATGGCACTGCGCTCTATTTTGTCAGACAATTGGGAGACGACCGGTCCACGCTGGACATTTACGTTTCGTATATACCAGAACCGGCTACGCTGCTGCTGCTCGGCCTTGGCGTGATGCTTTTGAGGGAAAAACGCTCGTCGCAACGCTCACGGGTCACATTCCGGTGATGGGCCCAGTCCTTAGTGTCAGTGCTTCGAATTTCACTGCGAGAAAATTTTCTGAAAAATCTCTGTACAAAAAACCGCTTTAGGGCTATAATGCGGCTGTAGTGGATAAACAAAAAGCCGGACTGGGATTTGCTCAGATAAAATAAATCGCGCGGCTTCCGCAGATTTTACCGCTGAGGCCGTAGTTCTTACCGCGGAGTCCGCAGAGACCGCGGAGTTTTTTTCTTCGATGTTTCCTCTGCGCTCTCGGCGTGCTCTGCGGTTAAGCAGGCGTTCTCAGAACTCTCTGCGGTTAAACAGCCGGCTGGAGAAGCTGAGTGCGAAGATTGGGTACGGCAGTTCAGAGCGGATCGTCATCGCATATTTGTCTTCTGCACGGGAAAGGGTGGAAAAATGATTGCCAATATGAAATTTTGGGTGGCGCTGCTTGCGATTCTGGCTCTGTACGGCTCCGCCCGGGCCGCGCACGTGCTCGACCAATATGAATGGACCGTGCCGGCGCCGCTTCCACAGGTCAATAGCAGCTCTGCGAAGGAGTGGTCTCCATTTCTCTCGTTTGACGGGCTGACGCTTTACTTTGCTCGGATTTCCGACCAAGCCCCCAATTATGGGCGGATATTTCAAGCAACTCGCCAGCAGCCTTTCGGCCCATTTACACAGGTTCGAGAAATAGATGGGACGGTGAATTTGTCGCGTGGGCATATTCTGTTCCCGTGGGTCTCCCCCGACGATTTACGCATGTACTATCACCATGAATTTGGCGGCACATTCATGCTGAGGGTCAGCAAGCGGTCCTCGGCCAATGCCCCTTGGCCGGCGGGCACGAGCATCAGCGAACTGAACGCGCTTGGCGCTTACCTGCAAGCGCCCAAGCTTACCTCCGACGAGTTGATCATCTTCTTCGATGCGCTGGACATTCCGGGCGGAAAAGGAGACTATGACATCTGGAAGGCCAGCCGGCTTAACAGCAATTCACCTTTCAGCGGACATGAAAACCTGTCGGAGATTAACACGATTGCCAATGAGGGTGCTCCATCCGTTTCAGCCGATGGGCTTACGCTGGTCTTTCATTCCGACCGTAATGGGCCGCTCCAGCTATTCCGCGCCACGCGGGAGTCATTAGCCGAACCATTTGGCAACGTCGAGCACCTGTTGTTTTTCGACACGCCGGGCGGCCATAGCATGCATCCATACCTTACCAGCGATGGCAGCACGTTATATTTTGTCAGCCAAGTGGGCGAAGACCAAACTACGCGAGATATCTGCGTTTCTTTCCGCTTTACCCGGCCCATAGTATATTATGTCGATGCCGCCCATGGCGCTGATTTCAATAACGGCTTCAGCCCCCAAGTTGCCTTTGCGACCATCCAGAAGGGCATCGATTCAGCACAAAATGGCGACAAGATCATAGTATATCCCGGCACATACCCCGAAAACATCAACTTCAAAGGCAAGAATATCACGCTAACCAGCACAGACCCAAATGACCCGAACGTGGTTGCTGCAACGATTATTGACGGCGGCCAGAAAGGTTCGGTGGTGACTTTCAATAGCGGCGAAAGTGCTGATTGCATCTTAACCGGCTTTACAATTACAAATGGCCACAATGATTGTGGCGGCGGAATCTTTGCCACCAATGCAAGCCCAGCAGTGACAAGCTGTGTACTTGCTGGCAACACTGCTGTCCTTGGAGGCGCGATATATTGTTCCGACAGCGATTTGAGCCTGGGAAATTGCACCATCAACAAAAACTCGGCAGGTGTCGGCGGGGCGATGTACTGCCTATTGAGCAAGCCAAAAATATCGGATTGTATGTTCAGCATGAATCAAGGTACTTGGGCCGCCGGCGCGGTATTCAACGACAAAGCGGCGCCAATCCTGAGTAACTGTATGTTTAATAATAATTCCACAAACGGCAACGGCGGTGGAATGCTCAACGAAGCCAGCAGCCCCAGATTGTCGAATTGCACCTTTAGCAGCAACTCGGCGAGGACCGGTGGCGGGATCTATTGCGAACCTGGTTGCGAGCCGATAATAATGGGCGGCAAAATTGCTCAGAACCACGCTGATTATGGCGGCGGCATATACGTCACCAAGTCTGTCAACACAAATGTAACAAATTGCTGTATAGCTCAAAATGTGGCAATACTTGGAGCCGGTATTTATTCTGCCGATGTAATC
>CAZPJZ010000421.1:0-3187 GCA_964586995.1 uncultured Pirellulales bacterium
TATAGCATGGATTCTCGCTGCAGTCAAGGGGGAGCGGATTGATTGAAGCTTCTCATGAACCGGGGTCACAAGAATCACCGCCGTCTGGAGGCTGGTGTTCTACCAGCCGCCTCTTGAGACCGAGGGTTCTGTCCTTTTCTGAATATACAATATCGAAGAGATCAGTTATAGCCGGTTAGAACCACCCCGGCGCAATGTTGACACACAAACGCGAAGCATCGCCGCTGTGGAAGCCTCAAAACGCTTGTCCTTGTGGGTCTCTCGGCCTTTACGAGCGTTCTTCCCCTTTTAGCTGGATGTGCCTTAGCACCGGTCGAAGCCACTGCCGCGCCAACCCTTGCTCCTACTGCGACACCGACACCCACAAGTACCGCGACAACAACAGCAACACCGATATCGCCCGACCTGTTGGTCTACGCATGTCTCGGCCAAACCACGCCGGCTTCTGCTGGCTTATGCTAGGCCAAATGGCCTATTTCAAGCTCAAGATTACTCGAATAGAATGGACTCGGCGCCAGTTTCGGTTCTGTCTTCGACAACCACCCCAGGTCAGGAAAGTACCTCAAAGTGAGAGTCTGCTGTACTATAGGTTCGCCAGAAGAGAACAAGGCCTCGAACGTGATCGTTGCGGTTTGACCCGGCTCTAGATAGGCTCCCCAGGACTTCTTCCGTAGCGTGGTAGAGTGGAGCAAGAGTCCCTTCTGTTCGCCTTCAAGCGGCGCAACGTCTGTCCTGCATACCCAGGACTCTGCTCTCTCTTCCACTTTCAACCCCTCTATGACGACCTTTTGACGAAAGTCCCTGGGCACTTCCATAGACGAGCCGTCTTGTTCAAAGGGAACGTGGATGATCGCTAGATTGCGCTCAGGCTTCTTATTCGTGACCTGAAGAGTTATGATGTATCGCTTGCGGTCTTCTTCCGCCCGGCCTTGGAAGTCAAAATGTCGCCTTATTCCTGGTCTTGCCCATTCCACGGTTCTACCTCCCTATACCCACAAGACTACCAACTTCCCCACCATCTAGCATACTACATTTCCCCGCTTACACTACGGACGAGTCAGCGGATCATAGCATTTCGAGAAGTCGGAGAACCTCGGCAACTGTCTGATAGGCGTCTTGTCGACGAGCGTCCCGGTCTACTGGGTCAATAGCGTCCATGAAATCTGCAACGCTAAACGGTCCCTCTGCATCAGCGGCCCGAAATTTGTCCCGGATAGCTGTGAGCCCCTCTTCTAGAACTGGATCAAACACATGAGGTCTAAGCAGAGAGGCAACCGCCGACGGCCCTCCTCTATGGTAGCCGCATACGGCGTAGATATCATAGGGATCCTTGGGGCGGAGTCTATCAGCGAGGGCTAGACCCTTGAGGGCAAGGCAAGAAACGACGTCAGCCACTTTGATCTCGACTTCTGCAAGTCCGTCTCCGGGCAGGACGCTGGTCACTGCACATCGAAAGAAATGACGCAATGCAATTTGGCACCCAGGAAGCGTATGTGCCCTTAGGTCGCGCTGTAGCTCTCGATACCGGCGTTTCCACCCCTGTCCTCTTGGTAGCGGTGGGCACAGAAAGTTTACTTCAAGGGTGACCGGTTTCCCTGTTGCGGGATTGTCTACCGTTCGAAACCACTTGAATGGCTCCTTCTCTGAGAGCGTGTACCCTTGATCCGACAAGAGTCTCGCCATGGTGGCATAGGCCGTCTGATCGAGTGTGTAAGGATCTACGGCGAGGTCAATATCGATCGATCCCACGTGCTGGAAATCGACATCAGGGTCACCATATCTTTCCAAGATGAAATACGGAGCCCAACCACCAATCAGTACCAGGGCATCCCGGTAGGACCCGAGAACTCGGTAGACTTCAACAAGGACTGATAGAGAAATCTCCACAACATCCCTCGAATAATCTTCGGCGCGTCTGGGCATTATCTCTATTCCTCGCGTGGTTTAGAACCCCATCTTCTGCTCTCGAAGAAAATGAGCCTGTTCCTCACCCCTGGCCGGATAGTTGATGAGATCCAGATACAGTTGGGTGTTGCATACCACCGTGAGGTCCTGCAGTCGCTGGCTATTGTAGAAAACCCCCTTGTCATAAGGGGTAAGGATATGAACCTGGCCACCCCTTTCAACTGGACGCAGATCAAGCGCCTGGACTATTGTCTCCGGGTCACCCTCGAAGTATAGGTGAATGTCGGAAAACCGCACAAAGGGCGCCACCAGCGAAGCCCCGCTGTGTATGGTGAGAGCGTATCTTTGAGCTTCTGGCAACTTCAGTTCCTTCAATTGCCGTCCGAAGGCGCGAAAACTCTTGGCAAGAGAGTAGTAGTTTCGACTGGGATTGATGGTGAAATCGTAGTTTTCGGCCCACAGGTCCAATAGCTCACCAGGCTTCACTAACTTCGTCGCCCCCCAAGCCTTTTCTGCATATCCCTTTTCATCGAGTTGTTGGAATACTCGGGAAACCGTCTGAATGCTCGCTTCACTTTCGGTGGATAGACTCGTGACTGTCCAAGTACGCCCAGGATTCTCCAACATCACCCGAAGGACTCGAGAGGCTACGGGCGTGAATATCCGACGATACACTTTGTTGACGGAGGGTGGTGGCCCCTCACCCGATTTGTCTATGAATACGTGGTTAAACCGGAGAAAGACATTGCCCGTCAAATCGATGTACCCTACTTGGTGATCACGACAGAGCTTCCTACCTTCGCGAGAAATGTAGGGAGCAATTATCACAGGAGATGCATCGGGATCGCTCGCTAGGGCGTCAGTTAGTCTTGTTATGGCTGACCGCAGATAGCGGGGTTCTCCTACACTCTTCACCTCACAGACCAACTTGTGAGTTTCATCCCCTATTTGCACATCAAGGACAAGGTCAAGGACCCCGGTGTAGTGGGCAATCTCCTGCGACGTGTTCAAGGCCAGCTCTGGCAGCAGATCTCCAAAGCGCCTTAGGATTGATTCGACTACTTCTGACTCACGCAAAGCTTTCCTCCAAGTGGCAATTTTCCCCGTACGGGGAAAATATATCATATGGGGAAAGTTTTGTCAAGGTACACCCAAAGAAGTTTTCCAGGGTCGACTTCTCCCTAAAGGGACGGTCTGGTCGGCGATCTCCAAGATGGATGGTTTGTGTCGTACGACACAGAAGTCTCCCCCAGGGCATGACAAGGAAGGAGAAAAAGAAGAT
>CAZPJZ010000422.1:0-3166 GCA_964586995.1 uncultured Pirellulales bacterium
TTACGTCTGCCGTCTCGGGGTCGGTCATGATGGTAGCCGGGTTGCTGTTGAGCAGGACCACCTTAAATCCTTCAGCTTTGAGGACCTTGCAGGCCTGTGTGCCGGAGTAGTCGAATTCGCACGCCTGGCCGATGATGATGGGGCCCGAGCCGATGATCAGAATCTTCTCGATGTCGGTTCTCTTAGGCACGATTCCGCTCCATCATCTCGACGAACTCGCCGAACAAATAGCTTGCATCGTGCGGGCCGGGCGCGGCTTCGGGATGAAACTGCACGGAAAATGCAGGCAGCTTCTTGTGTCTGATACCCTCAAGTGTCTGGTCATTAAGGTTAATGTGAGTGATTTCTACATCTTGTACGTTGAGTGAATCTATGTCCACGCAGAATCCGTGATTCTGCACCGTGATGTGGACTTTGCCAGTTTTTAGGTCCTTGACCGGATGATTTCCGCCGTGATGGCCGAACTTGAGTTTGTAGGTAGTGCCTCCCAAAGCCAAGCCCAGCATCTGGTGGCCCAGGCATATACCGAAGATGGGGACTTTGCCAAGCAGTTGTTTTACTGTTTCCACTACATAAGGGACCGCAGCGGGGTCGCCGGGCCCGTTGGAAAGTAGTATGCCGTCAGGCTTGGCCTTTAGGATTTGCTCGTCTTGCGTGTTTGATGGCACAACAAGAACGTGACATTGGCGGCTGGCCAATTCTCTCAAGCTATTGAGCTTGACGCCGCAGTCGATGACCACGACCTTGTATTTGCCATATTTATTCCAATTTCGGGGCTTGGGGTATGTAACTTCTTTTACCAGGTCTCTGCCGATCAGGCCGGGCGAGGCTTTTGCCTTTTCAGTCAGACTTTTCTCATCTAAGTCTTCGGTAGATACTACCGCTTTCATTGCGCCTTCAACTCGGATGTGGCGGGTAAGTGCACGGGTGTCGATGCCTTCTATGCCGACAATATCATTTTCCTTGAGATATTGGTCCAGGGTCTTCTCGCAGCGCCAGCTACTGGCCAGTCGGCTACATTCTTTGACCACAAAGGCCTCGACAAATGGTTTTCTTGACTCGACATCTTCGTGATTGGTGCCGTAGTTTCCGATGAGCGGGTAGGTCATGGTGATGATCTGGCCTTTGTACGATGGGTCGGTGAGGATTTCTTGGTAACCGGCCATGCTCGTATTAAAGACCACCTCGCCGCTGCGCTGTCCCGCAGCACCGAAGGATGTACCTCTAAAAATAGTCCCGTCTTGCAGTGCTAATATTGCTTCCATACTCTCGGCCCAATTGTCAGCTTGGGGGCGTCTTGCTGGCAGATTAAACTCCGTTAACATCCGCCTGTCAAATAATTAGCCTTCTGGCCGATCTTACGATGGAGTCTGTGTTTGTACGCACGCCGAATATTGCGGTTCAGTGACCCGGTTAATCAGCAGATACTACAGTAGCTCGGGTGCGTTAGGATCGTCGTCAAGCCGGCCAAACTGGGTCCCACTAAACGCGCCGGCGAACTCCGGCTGATTCGGGTCGTCGCTAAGCCAACTGATGTGGGCCTGGATGAGGGCGCCCTGCATTTCTGGCTGATTGGGGTCATCGTCGCTAAGAAAACCGACCCGGCCATTAGCAACGTTGCACATCCAGTTCGCATTTAGAACGACCGCCAACACTGCTGTTAGAGCGAGCAAGACTACTATTATATTCCATGACTTATTCATTTTATGCTCCTGCTAAAGTCGTTGGAGAAATGGGTAACTGTTCTTCTAATCTGTCTTTTGTCCCTCACTTCTGTCATCCTTCGCAGTACGTATTCTGCATAGGCTGAATAATGATACGACTGCTGATCCCGCTGGGCAGCATTGTATCTTTGTCAGGGGTAATGCTAATGACGCCGATATCGCCCAATTCGGTTGTCTCCGAGCCGCCGTCATCGAGGGTAGCTCCGATATTGGTCACGTAGCCACTGCTATAGGGCGTCGTGTCAAACATGGATATAATCGTCCCATAGATTTCTGCATTGCCTCGCACATCGACGATCCCACCGACTATTGCTCCCGTGAGCACGTTGTTGTCGCTTTTTTGTGGGTTGGTGTTGCCGAGGTTCACGTTGAAATGTGGCGCCAGAATCGTGGCTTCCTGTATGCCGGACTGATTGTTGAAGGTGGCCGCGCCGGTGAAATACAGACAGTTGTTTTTCCAGTTAAATGGCTGCGGCACATTGGACACGATTGTGCCGTTGAAGATGCAGTTCTCGAACCGCACGTTGTTAGTGTACGATTTGGAAGTGCTGGTTTTGGAGCAGTTGATATACAGCACGTTTTCAAAAGTACAGTTTCTGAACAGTGCGTGCCTGTTCATGGGTAGCGATGCATTTGTAAAAATCTCGTTCTCATACACGTTTCGCGTAAAGGATGTGCTGGAACCGTCTCTGGGCAAGGAATAATTGCCGGCGGCATGAGGAAAATACTCCACCACCTTCACCGCACTTGTGGGCACACTTGTCAGACCGACATTATAGCAATCGGTGTTGTAGTCGCTTATATCCAGGCCGGGCATGTCTTGATGAGCCTGTCCGTAATTGATGCCTTCGTGGTAGGCCTGGATTTCATCGCCGGCACTGTAGTACCGGCTCTCAAAATCTTTGCCTAATGGGTCGCCGTTCACGTCGATCGGCTGATCGTTGGCGTCGAGCGTCTCCAACTGGTAGGACTGCGATTGAATTTGCGGCAGGGTCAGAACCGTGTTGACAGTCCCTTCCACTCTGGAATCACTGGTCATATTGAAAGGTGATATGTCGGCCCGGTCCCAGGTGCTAAAGACGTTTCCGTGGATCGTCGTGTTGCCGGTCAGCCACATGCGGCCTCTGCCGGCAACGGCGTACTCCAGGACGCTCCTATCCTTCGTGACCTTCATGTCCATCTTAATGCTTCGCCCTATATCGCCATCCGTTCCGGTAGCCTGGAGCTTGATGGTATGGGGGGCGCCGTCGTAACGGTAGAATCTGATGGTGAAGTCCACGTTTGTGCTGCCGAAATTGATGGGCGATGTGACGATCTGGTCGCCGCTGCCAGCCGCGTCGGTAAAACGCGCTGGTGGCGCCACAACTTGGCCGTCAAGAGCGCTATTTAGAATGTGTAAGTAGAGGTCGCTCCATACCTTATGGGCCTCGGCGTCCGTGACG
>CAZPJZ010000423.1:0-3159 GCA_964586995.1 uncultured Pirellulales bacterium
GCATCACTACCGCATTAGAATCTCCGTTCCGCCTGCCGAAGAAGCTGGTATAGCAGCTCACCAGAGCCAGCGGCCAAACTCCAATGGACCTGATGGCCAGGCCCGCTTTCTCGTAGATCGCCAGGTGGCGATCAATAGTCGTGCGATCCGTTGCCACCACCAGCGCGTTATCCTGCTCGGTGGGGATGTACCTTATCATCGCATTATCAGTTTGAAACGGCAGCTTCTGTTTGATTTTGGAAAAGACGGCCCGCGGTACCTTTTCATCCGCTGCCTTAGGCGACTTGCGGTCTTTATCCTGAAACGGCATTTGTATCTTTATATGGTCAATGAATACGTCACTCGGCGGTATGGCGGCGACCACCTCTTTGCCGCGGAACCGCCCGTTGGCCGTCGCTTCGCGAATCGCATCGACGGCCCATCGCTGCCAGCCGGCGCTGCCCGGTTCCACGCTGCCGGGCCGATCCTCACTCCGCCCGGCAATAAGACGCATCCCTTTGCCGCTGTTGGCAAGCTGAACCACTTTCAGGCTGTCGTGGCCCAAATCCACGCCTATTGCGTATGCACGGTTCCTAAAAAACAAGCCCATTCAAGTCCCACCCACCAAAGCGCGTTGCGCTTTTTCTGCCCACCTGATCGTCAGAGCGGGCGTGTCTTGTCCTTCTCAGCAACCTGAAACCCCTGCTGCTAACTGTATCTTCGTTTGGAATCAGCCTCTGCATTAGCATTACCTGGGCGCACGCCTGTGGCCGCCAAAGCTACGCCTACTAAAATATATGAAACAACGAGCCACCAAGCCAAACGCCCGCAGAAGTATTGGACGACAGATTTGCCAGGCGGCCAAGGAAAACGGATGGCGCTTCCGATAACAATGAGGTTTATAAGACGCTGCCGGGTGGCAAAAACGCTTGACATTCGCTTAGCGGCCGGTCATCGTAGTAATTTCGCTGCCGGCCTAAAATGGAATTTGCTATGAGCGAACAGAATGACATTCAGCACAAGAGCCAAAAAAGGTTCTTCGGCAAAAGGGTCCTGTCTGTAATCGGCGTCGCACTTGGAGTCGCCGTTGTATGTTTTGCCCTCGTCGCCGTTCTGCCTCCGCCGCACGGGCCGTTCGTCAAGGCCCCACTTCGAAGCGCCCTGACGGGACTTGGTTTGCTGGGCATCGCCTGTCCATTATGCCTTATTGGGTTGCTACTTAAGAAGCGATCAGCTACGTCGCCTTATTTTGAAGAAGCGTTTATAGCGACGGTAGTAAGTGTTTTCGGGTTCGTGGGCCTGGCCGTCGGCTTACTCTGTGTTGCCCTGAGCATCTATGCTTTGGTCAATGGGCTGCTGGGCTCGGAGTAAGTGCGACTTCGCCACTTTACCAATTCCTACTTCTCTGAGTCACTAACCCAGCCAGATGCAAAAATCAAAGTTCAAATTTCAAAATTGACGAAGTCAGCCCGGCAAGCCGGGCTTCCACAATTTCAATTTTTGATTCTTAATGTTTGCTTTTTCTTTCCTTGGTACTCGGCCTTGAGGCGGCGGGTCATCAAATCCTCAATCGCCGCCAGCACAGGCTTATTCTCAAACAGGACTTCGTAAACGGCCCGCGTAATGGGCATCTCGACGCCGTGTTTGGCCGCCAGAGCCACCACGGATTCACACGTGGCAATACCTTCCACCACCGACTCGGTTGCTCGCTCGGCCTGCCGGGGCGATTGGCCCCTGCCGACCCGCTCGCCGAACGAGCGGTTCCTGCCCTTGGGCGAAATGCAGGTGGTCACCAGGTCGCCCAGGCCCGTCAGTCCCGCAAACGTCTGCTCTTTGGCTCCCATGGCAACGCCCAGGCGAGTTATCTCGGCAAGACCTCTGGTCAAGAGAGCGGCTTTGGCGTTGTCACCGGCCCCGACGCCGTCGATAATTCCCGCTGCAATGGCAATAATGTTCTTACAGGCCGATGCCAATTCCACACCCACAATATCCGTATTGGTATAAACCCGCAGCCAGGGACAGTTGAACGTGCGCTGGATCTGCTTGGCCAGTTTCTCGTCGCTCGATGCCGCGCAGGCGGTCGCGGGAAGCCTCCGGGCCAGCTCATCGGCAATCGTAGGGCCACTGAGGACGGCGTATCGCACCGCTCGTTTGTCGCCCAGCACATCGGCAAGTATCTGCGTCGGGCGCAGCAGCGTATCGTTTTCAATCCCCTTGGCCACCGAGACGATGGGAACAGCAGCAGGCACATAATCTTTCAGCCGGGTCCAGACGCGACGCATGAACTGACACGGCACCGCAGAGACAATCAAATCGGCGTCCACCATGATCCGCCGGTCATCCGGCTCGAAGATAAGCGCATCCGGCAGTTTGTAGCCGGGCAGAAATTTCTTGTTCTCCCGGCCCAGTTCAATCTCTTTTAACTGCCGGCGGTCATAGCCCCACATGCGAACCTCGTGACCCGTCGCTCGTGGCTCGTCTCTCGATTCTCGCTTTTCGCACAGCAGTATCGCCAGGATGGTGGCCATGCCCCCGTCGCCGATGATGGCAATCGTCCGGTACTTCGTGGCTCGCGGCCCGCGACTTGCCGCTCGTGATTTGTTCGACTTCTCGGTCATTTGGCGTGCATTAAAACAGCCACGCCGGACAATGTCAATCCTGCAAATGCGCCTGCCCCATTCATCACAGCGGGATCACATGATGCTATACAGTCTGTCGACAGGCTAAATGAATCTATAGAAAAGAATGGAGGGGCTGCGAGATAACACTCGCAGCCCCCTTCTATTGGTGGTGAAAGCTAATGATTAATGCTGCAACTTTTTGCTGGGCTTCGACTCCCGATTATCTGCACGCGGGCCTTTATCCCTCCGGCGGCACAATGGTGATCTCGTCCCAACCCTCATACAGCACGGGGCTTGCCCGATCCGAAGTCTCGTGAACCCGCAGGACTGCCCCGCCATCTTGGAACGTGCCGGGGTCCAGATTCTCCGTCTCCACCTTGAGCACCAAGTCAGGTAGGCCGTCACCGTTGACGTCTTCGGTGCTGGCCAGATACTTGTTGCCCTTGCCGCGCACGGCTACGCCGGAGCCGGCAAGGAATATATTCTCAGGCGGCAGAGTGGTCGCATCCAAGTCAGGCGTAGAAAGAATCGCCACGGGAACGACACCGTTTGAGCCCAG
>CAZPJZ010000424.1:0-3142 GCA_964586995.1 uncultured Pirellulales bacterium
TGATCGGTCGAAGCGGCGCGGTCAGCGTAGCGGAATATGCCGCGGCAGCAGTGCCGAGTATTTGTATGCCTTATCCCTACCACAAGGACAGGCATCAGTACTTGAATGCCGGCAAACTCGTGGAGGCGGCAGCCGCGGTAATAGTTGATGATTTGGCGGATGCTAAATCGCCAGGATCCCTTACGGGAGAGCGAGCCAGCCGGCTGTGGACGGAATTGCAGAAGCTGATGAAGGATGAAAAAAGACGCCGGCAGATGGCTGCCGCCTGCAAGAAGGTTGCTCGGCTGGACGCCAGTTCAAAAATTGCCGAGACGCTGCTAAAATTGTAAATTTACAATTGACAATTTTCCGGTTACAAGCCAACAATACACTTTTTAGGCTCATCGGAGGAATTGGGCTGCACGGTTGTGAACGCGCTTGAAAATGCAGTTAAAACTTGGTCGTTGTCGTTACTATTTGAAAGTGAAGGAGCCAAATGTGAGTGAGTTTGTCAAAACCCGCCGTGATTTTCTTAAAGAATCCATATCTGTCGGCGCCGCTGCTCTGGTGGGGCGTCCGTTGGGCAAAACGCTGCTGTTAGCTGCTGAACGGCCCGGCTCGAGGATGAGGTTCGGGCTTGTCACTTATCAGTGGGGGCGGGACTGGGATTTGCCCACGTTGATTGCCAACTGCGAAAAGACGAAGGTGCTCGGCGTGGAGCTGCGGACGGAGCACGCGCATAAGGTCGAAGCGAATCTTAGCGATGCCCAAAGGCGTGAGGTCAAGAAACGCTTTACCGATAGTGCCGTGACACTGGTGGGCCTGGGCACCAATTTTGCATTTCACTACCCCGACCCGGCAAGGCTCAGAGCAGAGATCGAGGGAGCAAAGCAATATGTCAAGCTCAGCCACGATGTTGGCGGACTGGGCGTGAAGGTTAAGCCGAACGACCTGCCTGCCGGCGTGCCTAAGGAAAAGACCATAGAGCAAATCGGCAGGTCGCTTAATGAGTTGGGGCGATTCGGCGCCGAATACGGTCAGGCGATTCGGCTGGAGGTTCACGGAAGTTGTTCGCCGCTTCCGATCATAAAGGCGATTATGGACGTGGCGGACCATCCCAACGTCGGCGTGTGCTGGAACTGCAATTCGCAGGACCTCCAAGGCCAGGGGCTGGAGTATAACTTCAACTTGGTCAAGGACCGGTTCGGCGATACCGCTCATATCCGCGAGCTTAATGTCGGCGATTATCCTTATCAGGATTTGATGAACTTACTTGTGGCGATGAACTACGGCGGCTGGATTCTTCTGGAAGCGCGTACCGAGCCTGCCGACCGCGCTGCCGCACTGGCCGAGCAGCGAGAGCTCTTCGAGCAAATGGTCGATAAGGCACAGCGTGCAGCTCCCAGCCGGCCCGCAGCGGGCGGCGGCGTAAAAGTCACTGAATTGCCGGATAAGGTTAAGGTGGAGATTAACGGGCAGATCTTCACCGAATACAACTTCAAAGACACTCCGTTCCCATATTTTTATCCGGTGATCGGGCCGACTGGCGTCAACATTACCCGGCACTGGCCGATGAAGGAGGCTGAAGGTGAGCCCCGCGACCATGTTCATCATCGTTCGCTGTGGTTCACCCATGGAGCGGTTAACGGCCAGGATTTCTGGAGCGGAAGGAAGGAAAGGATTGTGCACGACAAATTTGTGGAGATGGCTTCGGGTTCGCAGGTCGGCGTCATCAAATCGCAAAATAAGTGGGTGGCATCGAGCGGCCAAATCGTTTGCACCGACAGCCGCACCTACAAATTTTACAGCCGGCCCGATTGTCAAATGATGGACTTTGAAGTCACTATCCATGCCTCGAACGGCGATGTCGTCTTCGGCGACACTAAGGAAGGCTCTATGGCTATCCGTTTGGCGGCGACAATGCAAGCCGATAAAGTAGGCAAGGGACACTTCGTTAACAGTGAAGGTCAACGCGATGAAAAAGGTGCCTGGGGCAAGCGCGCTGCCTGGTGTGATTACTACGGGCCGTTAGATGGCCAGTTGGTAGGCGTGGCTATCTTTGACCATCCGCAAAATCCCAGGCATCCTACCTGGTGGCACGTGCGTGCTTACGGGCTTTTTGCCGCCAATCCGTTTGGCGTTCATGATTTTGAAAAAAAGCCCGCCGGGACCGGCAATTTGACCATCAAAGCCGGTGATAGCGTGACTTTCCGCTACCGATTCTACTTCCACAAGGGTGACTGCCAGCAAGCTAAAGTGGCTGAGTTCTACCGCGAATATGCGGCAACAAAATATTAGTGGTGCAGAAGCAGTCCAAGACATTTTGGACTTAATTATGCAGTAATTAGAAGAAAGGAACGGTCATGAGAAGAATAACTCGTAGAGATTTCTTGAGAGGTTCGATGGCTGCGGGTGCTGCTGTGGCGTTGGCGACGTCCGGTTCTCGTGTGCTTGGTGCGAACAGCGACATTCGGATAGCCGTTGTCGGAGTTGGAGGCCAGGGCGGCGGTCATATCGGGTACTTTCAGGAAAAGCAGGGCGTGCGAGTGGTTGCCCTTTGCGATGCAGACCAGAATCATTTGCAGAGCCAGGCAAAGAACTTTGAAAAGAAGTACAACCAGAAAGTGAACCAGTATGTAGATGTTCGCAAGTTGCTTGAAGATAAGAATGTTGATGCGATTACCTCAGCCACGCCTAACTTCTGGCACGCGCTGGTAACAGTCTGGGCTTGCCAGGCTGGCAAAGACGTTTATATCGAAAAGCCGGTCTCACACAACATCTGGGAAGGCCGAAAAGCGGTCGAGGCCGCCCGCAAATACAACCGGATCGTGCAGACCGGCACGCAGAAGCGCTCGTCCGAGGCCCATCCGGCAGCGTTTGAGTGGATGCGTCAGGGCAACCTCGGCGCTATCAAGTGGGTTCGCTCTTTGTGCTATAAGGCGCGTTACGAAGGCACCAACGGATTTGTGGAAGGGACCAATGGACCCAATCCGCTGCCGCCGGGCGTGGACTACAACCTGTGGTGCGGCCCCGCTGATATGGAACCGCTGCGACGAAAGCAATTACACTACCATTGGCATTGGGTCTGGAACACAGGCAACGGCGACTTGGGCAACCAGGGCATTCACGAGATGGACCTTGGCCGTTGGGCGCTGGGCGATCC
>CAZPJZ010000425.1:0-3142 GCA_964586995.1 uncultured Pirellulales bacterium
GCGAAGGATCGCACACTACTTTTTCGCCGGGCCGCGTAGTTGTGACGCCACGGCCGCTGTTGCCTGTTTGACCTTGTCCTCATCGGCCAGGTAGTAATGGGTCTGGGCGTTGAGCCGGTCGTCCAATTCATAAACCAGCGGAATGCCGGTCGGAATATTCAGACCGGTAATCTCCTGATCGGATACCGAGTCCAGATATTTGACCAGTGCCCGCAGACTATTGCCGTGGGCGGATATAAGCACCCTCTTTTTCTGCTTCAACTGCGGCACGATTTCTTCATGCCAGTACGGCAGGACACGCTCAAGGGTCGTCTTGAGAGATTCAGTGGCCGGCAACTCTTCCTCGGACACGTCCGCGTAACGGGGATCGTGACGGGGATGGCGGCTATCTTCCTGCGAAAGAGCCGGCGGAGGCGTATCATAACTGCGCCGCCATATCTGAACCTGCTCCACGCCAAATTTGTCCGCGGTCTCGGCTTTATTAAGTCCCTGTAGCGCCCCGTAATGGCGCTCATTCAGCCGCCAGGAACGGTAAACCGGGACCCACATAAGGTCCATATCATCGAGAATTATCCACAGCGTCCGAATGGCGCGCTTGAGCACCGAGGTGAAGGCAACGTCGAACGTGTAGCCTCTCTTTGTAAGCGCCTCGGCCGCATCGTGGGCCTCGAGAATGCCGCGCTGCGAAAGGTCCACGTCGGTCCAGCCGGTGAATCTATTTTCTCGATTCCAGGTGCTTTCGCCGTGCCTGACAAGGACAAGTTTTATCACGCTGACCCCTTTGATTAAACAACTTTTGAGCTCTTACGCCGGCAGAGCGGCGCTGCGGCCGGTCTTTGCCGTCCTCACCTCGCTGCGAACCCTCATGCGGGCCGAGCCACGGTCTACAGCTTCATCGGCTTGCAGAGATTCTTCTCGCTGGCGGCAACGCGGCCACAGACCTTGCAGTAGAACTTGCCGTCCGCGATGAGAGCTTTGTACTCTGCGGGATTGCTTATCTGATATCCCAGGTTATTCAAGTAGCACAGATGTTTGTCGTGGCCGCCATGCGGCAGCGCTGCTTTAGCCATGATCCATCCTTTCAAATCCAAATCTCCATAACGCCTGAATCGCCCCGGCAAGCTAACAGAGGGCCACTTTTCAGTCAACATTTTTCTCTTGGCGGCAGGGACTACAGCCGGCACAAGCTCACGACCACACCTGCCGCCCGGCCTCAGTGCCGCCGGCTCTGGTTCATATACCGCAGTTGGCATGTTTTGGTTCGATGCGAAACGCGATTGCAATTCGCAAAACATTTCCTCGACCGCCAGGCTGGACTCTGGTATACTTTGCTACCCAGCGTGAAATGAGCTCTTGAAGGGTCGTAGCTGATTTGGGAGGCTAAGCTATGGACTACAGGCGAATCATCCCGTGCCTGGATGTAAAAGGCGGCCGATTGGTCAAGGGCATCAACTTCGTGAAGCTCCAGGACGTCGGCGACCCGGCAGAAAGTGCCGCCGTCTACAGCCAGGCCGGAGCGGACGAATTGGTCTTTCTCGATATAACCGCAACTCTCGAAAAACGCAAGACCCTGCTGGCCGCCGTCAAGAGGACGGTCGAGAAAATTTCCGTGCCGCTGACTGTGGGCGGAGGAATCAACAACTGCCAGGCGATCGAAGAGCTGCTGGAAATGGGGGCATCGAGAGTCTCCATAAATACCGCCGCGGTACGCAATCCCGCCTTCGTCAGGCAGGCCGCGGAGCAGTTCGGCAGCGACAAGCTGGTGGTCGCAATCGACACCGCCAGCAACTCACAATTGCCGTCAGGATTCGAAGTCATCGTTACCGGCGGCACGATCGGCACCGGCATCGACGCAGTGGAATGGGCAAAAAGAGTCGAGGATTTAGGGGCGGGACAAATCCTTCCGACCAGCATGGACGCAGACGGCACGCAGTCCGGCTACGACATCGCCATGACCCGCGCCATAGCAGAGGCCGTGTCAATTCCTGTCATCGCCTCCGGCGGGGCCGGCACCCTCGAACACCTGTACCAGGCCATCGTGGACGGCCACGCCGACGCCGTGCTGGTGGCCTCCATCGCCCACTTCGGCACGTACACTATACGCCAAATGAAAGAGTATTTAGCCGAGCGCCAGATACCGGTTAACCTTTGAGCCGGATGCTTATCCGGCTCCGTAGCCAGGCTGTTGGATAAAGAACATCGCCGCCGGGGATTTTTCAAAAGTCGGGCCGTCAAGTAGCCGATAACACCAACGGTAACGCCCATTGTCTTGCCCATAGAAAGGTTGGCGATGTTTGGCAGGTTGAAAAAAAACACATTGACGTTCCGCCCGCAGTTGTTCACTATTCGCTGGTATCCGAGCAATCGGAGCTGCGTCAGTGCCAACCGCCGAAGGCCCAGGCCTGCCCAGATGCCGCCTTTGATGGTCCGCAAAGCCGAATGGCGCAGGTAAAACTGGCCCCGCACTCCTGTTTCGCAGCGATGTTCATAAACACACGATGGCACTTCCGCATTCCTGCTATTGGTTTGCCCCGTTTAATTGACAGCAGTCGGGCAGTTTGGTACTATTTCTACAGATTTGACTTTTCTATGGCTCTTTGAGTAACGGGAGAGAAAACGAAATGGCCAGTGCGCCGCCGAGAATCCAGGACCTCGTAGAGACTTTTGACCGCAACATAGAGGCATACCGGTCGCAGCAGTACAAGGAGGCTCAACTGCGCAGGGAATTTATCGACCCGTTTTTCGAAGAATTAGGCTGGGATATAACCAATAAAAGCGGCTACGCCGAAGCCTACAAGGATGTGATACACGAAGATGCAATAAAGGTCGGCGGTGCCACCAAGGCCCCGGATTACTGCTTCCGCATCGGCGGAGTTCGCAAATTCTTTCTCGAAGCTAAAAAGCCATCGGTTGATATTAAAGCCGAGGTGCACCCGGCGTACCAACTCCGGCGTTACGCCTGGAGCGCAAAGCTGCCCTTATCAATCCTGACCGACTTTGAAGAATTCGCCGTTTACGATTGCCAGACCCGGCCGAAGCAAACCGATAGTTCCAGCACCGCCAGGATTATGCTGTTCAGCTATAAAGACTACCCGGACAAATGGGACCAGATCGCCGGCATCTTCAGCAAAGAGGCGGTGCT
>CAZPJZ010000426.1:0-3139 GCA_964586995.1 uncultured Pirellulales bacterium
CTTGCTTGCTGACTCCTCATTTGGTCACCTCTCACAGTTCTTTCCAACAGATTCAACTAATCAGCCCGAGATTCATCGGAGGTATGGGTCAGAACACGGCTGGGTATTCCGTCTTGTTTCCCAACACTTCCACCTCGTATCATACCAGAGTCTCCTTGAAAATGCAACTTTTCTAAATATTATGGCCCAAATTTTTATCCGGACCTGCACAACGTGTCGGTACCTGCAAGGCTTTCTATGGACCCAATCGGCAAGTTCTCACCGGAATTCAGCTACAAAATCACTATGTCTGGGCTTCCGATGTGGTTGGCAAACTCAACCGGGTCATTTTCATGGCCGCACGGCCCAGCGTTTTCAAAGCTGCCTATTGCCGGCCGGTGAATACGCCATAGGCGTATAAACATAAAGGGATTGGGATGATTCGGATCCGAAGCGGCCACGTGGCCGTAGTACGCCACAGGCGTATAAAACCGAGTACTCGTGGGTCTGCACGCAAGTCCCGTTTGCGTCGGTCAGGGCCACAACACTGCGCAGACCATCGAAGTGTCACTGCCAGCGAAACTGGTCGAGCTCTTCGGTGGTGCGGATGAACTTCACGGTGGTTTCATTGAGGAGAGCCGCCACACGTGCCACAGTTATTGAAAGTAATCAGCTTGTGTTCCACTGGAGTTTTTTTATTATTTTAGAAGCTCGATAGTATAAAATAGGCTTCACCTTCCTTCTCATTGTATATCAGGACTTGGGTGTCGTGCCGATCATATACCTTCGGTTCATAATCGAATATTTGGGTATTTACCCGGTCACCTACCTTCTCAAAGGCGTACACTTCAGCATTGTCGCCCAATTTGGGTCTGAACCATCCGGGCTCACGTGGACCCTTACGATCATAAACTATCATAGAGCCGCCATACTTAGGGATCCCCAGGGGGCCCGAACGGTCCCAGCCCCAATCGAGATACCCATTGTCATATTTCACATTCCAGACTCTTTGGAAAGGTCGTGAATTGATAATTGAGTCGAGGTCATTCCTGCTTATATTGAAGCGGAGAACATACTTATAGGCCCCGATTACTGACGGTCGATCGGCCTTTATATTTGTCACAGATTCTGGGATCGGGTCCATTATATGCTGCCTGAATACCTCGGATGGCGGTGGCATTGGTGGGACTGACAATAGCTCCTTGAGAAAGAGCCCTGTGACTACAAGCTTCAATAAGAATGGTGATCTTGGGGTCTTAACGATGATGGTCCAAGCAAATATCAACGACGTAACGATGCAAACCAGAAACAACAATAGAACTAACATAACAATTTTTACCTTGCGTCGTTTCATCTTGGTTTTCCTCCTGTCCTGATACCTTGTTTCCCTTGTGAAAATACTACCTTGTTCCGTAACATGATGTGTTTAGTCCGTACTCGGAATTACTATGGTCCAAATACAAATCCGCCGTTCCCATAGGCCCAGTTAGCAGTGATCCGATATGGTTCGCAGCCATACCATTCAACATCGGGGTCATACCGGTTATCAATATCAGCCGGTTCTCTGAACCAATCAAGAACCGAGTACTCGATGTGAACTGTCCATGCAACTTTATTTATCCACTCGCCTCTTTCATTTTTTTGACGTTCCGCTGAGATCGTTATTGTTGCGTTTAGTGTGCCGTGTCCGAGCACAGCAAGAGGTGGTTGGCCGCCATAGAAGAACCAAATCCAGGTTAGCCCGCCTATTAGGGATGGTGGCCAGGATGGCGGCGTGAAATTATATTCGTGGGGTATCTTATAGGTAAAAGAGCCCTGATTTTGCCCGCTAGATAGGAAGCATTTTCCATACCACTTGCCCACATCGTCCACCTTTTTTTGCAGTGCTCTGGTCCAAGGCATATTTGTCCGCCTGCTCCTTCAACAACTCCAGATACACCCTCCGGTCATCGTCCACGAAGAACACATCGTGGCGGTTGTTGCCGCGCTGCGTGATATGATGGGCGAACCCGACAGCGACCACTCTGGCTGGTCTTGGCATGAAAACCAAATTAAAGCCAAATGCCAACTGAAAAAATTGGTGGCTGTCCCTAGTGTACGACGGGCGGTCCTGCATGCCATGCGGCGACCACGACAAAGGCTGATTTGAGAGACCATGCCGGTTTGCACAGGTGCATGTCTGTCAGCTCAGGCGTCGGCGGCAATTCGATTCAGTTCCTGCCGAGTGGGTCATAGTACCGTTTAGGCACATCGTTGCCCGTTGTCTCTTCGATGATACTGACATGGTTATCCAGCCATAACATATTCAGCCTCCCCCCTGTCTTGAATTCTTCGCTGGATCTAATATTATGCCTGAAGATCGCCCTGTACCAATCCTGACGACCCCCTGTTCGATAGTGAGTCAAATTCATCGTGCCAGGACCGCTATTAAAGAGCATATCGCTGACACCGTTTTCAATCCTTGGCTCAATGTGGTCATGACATAGAACAACCTCTGCCTGAGTTCGTATGCTCGTGGTCTTTTGTCTGTCCAGCCAGCCATTGAGAGCATACGCTGAGTCATAAAACACCTTAGGATCATAACCATACAGTTTAGTGCTTACTAATAATTCGGCAGCACTTTTGAAACTCGGGCAGCCAAAAACCTTTGTGTTCTTTACATAGTCTCTATAGGCCACGCCCCAATAAGAGTCATCCTCATCATGGCTATAGAAAGTGCCGTCTGGATGACGCCAGTAGTACTCATTACACTTACTGTCGCTGTGTGGAGCATACTGATGACAGTTAGCCATTGTAAAATCATTGTCTTGCAGATAAAGGAAGATAATGACCCCTACCTGTTTCAAGTTTGATCGACAACTGATCTCTTTTGCCTGTTCCTTGGCCCTGCGCAGAGTAGGCATCAATATTGCCATCAATATCGCAATGATGGCGATAACCACCAAAAGTTCTATTAGCGTAAACCCTTTGGCCATCTTGCTGATGAGTCTTGCTTCGTGATTCGTCATTTGGCCACCTCTCACAGTTCTTTCCAACAGACTCAGCTAAATCAGCCCGGGATTCATCGGAGGTATGGGCCAGAACACGGCTGGGCATTCCGTCTTATTTCCCAACACTTCCACCTCGTATCATACCAGAGTCTTCTTGAAAATGCAACTTT
>CAZPJZ010000427.1:0-3137 GCA_964586995.1 uncultured Pirellulales bacterium
GGCATTGACGCAAAGCATGTACCTGTGATATTTTAGGGTATGCTGGTCAGAGCCGGCGTACCTTTTTCGTTGGCAAGGGGACATGGATGATTTCGTTCGTTGGGTTGTGCTTACTATTAGGCGCCGGCCATTTCTTGAGGGTCCACATCCGACTTTTCCGCAAGCTGTATCTGCCCAGTTGCGTGGTGGCAGGGCTTTTAGGGCTCGTGATTATCGAGGCCCTGGCTGCAATGGACGGCCTGGGCCCAGGCATCCACCGCGTGAATATTGCATTATCCGACTGGACCGGCCCGTGGAAAGATCTGCCGGGCTTTCTTGTCAATATTGTTTTTGCCTGTTTGTTTCTGGGAGTGACGCCGCCCAAATTGTCCAGCCTTTGGCGCCGCGCGGCGCCGCAGGTCGCGTACGGACAGATCGTCGCGTGGGGTCAATATGTCGTAGGGCTGGGTCTATGGGTCCTTGTTCTTGGCTGGCTGTTCCCGCAGTTTCCGGGGATGTTTGGGGGCGTTTTGGAGGTCGGCTTTGAAGGTGGTCACGGCACCGCCGCCGGTATGGGGCCGGTCTTCGAGTACCACGGCTGGCCGGAAGGACTCCAGTTTGCTCTTGCCAGCGCGACCTTCGGAATAATGTCGGCCATCATCGTGGGGATGGCCCTTATAAACTGGGCCGTCCGTGCCGGCTGGGTCCAAAGTCGCATCGACCCAAGCCAGGTTGCCGAAGATGACTCCATCGGCGTCATTCCCGTCGACAGAAGAATTAGCGCGGGAAAACTGACGGTCAGCAGCGACATAGTAGAAACATTCAGCTTGCATATTGTAATCGTGGGCATCGCCGTGGCAATAGGCTACCTGATGAAACAGCTTCTGCTGCTGGTGGAAAAATCCATTCCATATTTGTTCGAGCACAAATTCCTGAGCAGCTTTCCGCTTTTTCCGCTGTGTATGCTGGGCGGGTTATTTGTTCAGCTTTTTATGGAGCGATTCGACAAGCATCAGCTTATCGATCTGGGCTTGACGCGCCGAATCCAGAACGCATCGCTGGATTTTCTGGTCGTAGCCGCCGTTGCGACAATAAAGCTGCAAATAGTGCTAACGGGGCTTGTGCCTTTGCTGGTCCTGGTGGCGGCCGGCATCGCATGGAACGTTTTCTGCCTTCGGCTACTTGCCCCCAGATTCTTGCCTGATGCCTGGTTTCAGCGTGCCATCGCGGAGCTGGGCCAGTCGATGGGGGTGACAGCGACGGGGCTTCTTCTGCTGCGGGTGGTCGATCCGGATTATGAGACGCCGGCCGCCGACGCCTTTGCCTGCAAGCAGCTCGTGCATGAGCCATTCATGGGCGGCGGGCTGTGGACCAGCACGGCGATCCCCCTTATCGCCATTGCCGGCGCGCCGTCGGTGCTCTTGATTGCAGCGGTGGTGCTTGCTTCGTGGCTCTTCGTGGTGCTATATTTCCGTCCCGGCTTTGCGAAAGCCGGTCGAAATAGTCGTTGACGCGCAGGCGGTTTCTGATACAATGATTGTTCTAAGGCCATGTTGAAAAGCTGTGTTGTGCTTTCTGCAAGTCCGAGATGGTGAAAGTAGCTCAGTCCGGATAGAGCATCGGATTGTGGTTCCGAGGGTCGCGGGTTCAAATCCCGTCTTTCACCCTTACAAGTGAAAAA
Source organism: uncultured Pirellulales bacterium (assembly GCA_964586995.1). GTDB lineage: Bacteria > Planctomycetota > Phycisphaerae > Sedimentisphaerales > Anaerobacaceae > JAFNGF01. The sequence continues at coordinate 1,661 of CAZPJZ010000427.1, forward strand.
GAGGAGCCATGTCGCCAAGAAGAACGCTTTGTCAATTGCTGATCTGCACCTTGTTGTGTGCCCACGTTACTTTGCGCACTGTTTGGGCAGATGATCAGCCGCAATGGGGTCAGAGACATTCCCGAAACATGGTATCGGGCGAGACCGGCCTGCCTGAGACTTTTGACCCGGCTACGGGTCGGAATATCAAGTGGGTCGCCCCGTTGGGCACGGAGACCTACGCCACGCCGGTGGTGGCGGGCGGCAAGGTGCTGATCGCCACGAATAATGGCAACCCGCGCGACCCCCGGCACAGGGGAGACCGCGGCGTACTTTTGTGCCTGGATGAAAAAGACGGAAGCCTTTGCTGGCAGCTCGTCGTGCCCAAACTCGGTCCCGATCCATACCTGGACTGGCCCAGGGCCGGCATTGTCTCAGCGCCTACCGTTGAAGAGAATCGCATCTACGTCGTAAGCAACCGAAACGAGGTGATGTGCCTTGATCTGGCGGGTCAGGCCGACGGCAACGATGGTCCGTATCAGGATGAGGCCCGGCATGCAACGCCGCAAGGCGCTGAGCCGATAGCGTTGAGTGATAAGGACGCGGACATAATCTGGCTTTATGACATACGTGCCGAGCTTGTGCCGCCGCACGATAGCGCCCACAGCTCGATCCTGATTGACGGGCAGTTTCTGTACGTCAATACAAGTAGCGGCAAAGACAGCTCACATCGGCGAGTTCGTGTCCCTGAAGCCCCCAGCTTGATAGTGCTCGACAAAACAACAGGCCGGCTCATCGCCAAAGATAACGAGCAGATCGGCCCCAAGATATTCCATTGCACGTGGTCATCGCCTGCGCTTGGCCAGGCTAACGGGCGAAGGCTCATATTTTTCTGCGGCGGCGACGGCGTGGTCTATGCCTTCGAGCCGATTAAGTCCGCTCCGCCGGCGGGGGTGGTGGAGAATCTAAAGAGAGTTTGGCGATTCGATTTCGACCCTACGGCGCCAAAAGAGAATGTACACGAGTATATCGGAAATCGCCAGGAAAGCCCGAGCAATATCAAGAGTATGCCGGTCTTTTACAAAGATCGACTATATGTCACCGGCGGTGGTGACATCTGGTGGGGCAAGAACCAGGCGTGGCTTAAGTGCATCGATGTGACAAAGACCGGCGATATAACCGCCACCGGCGAAATTTGGTCATACCAATTGGAACGCCACTGCTGTTCTACGCCGTCGATTTTCGGCGGCCTGGTTTTTGTCGCTGATTGCGCGGGAAATATCCACTGTGTAGATGCTGAGACCGGCAAGCCTTACTGGATGCACGAGACCAAAGGCGAGATTTGGGCATCGACACTTGTAGCTGATGGAAAAGTCTATATTGGCACACGCCGGGGCGATTTCTGGATATTGGCTGCAAGCAAAGATAAAAACGTCATAGGCTCAATCAAGCTAGACAGTGCCATAGTCGGCTCGCCCGTCGCCGCTAACGGCGTCCT
>CAZPJZ010000428.1:0-3131 GCA_964586995.1 uncultured Pirellulales bacterium
TGCCGGCGGCGTGATCCTGGCCTCTTCATACGTGCTGCTAATGCTGGCATTCGGCAGGGAATCCGCGGAGGAGAATCTGCCGCTGCCCCTTGCCTCGAAGCTTGATTGTGTCGGGGCGTTTCTCTTCGCTCTTGTAGCAGTCCTGGGGCTGGCGTTCGGTGGTACTTTCTTCATAAATTTTCTGTATCAGAAATATCTGCCGGGTCAGCCGCTGCATCTTATAAGTGCCGGCACCATTCCGCTGTCGAATATCGCGATCGGCCTGAAGGTCGGCGCATCGCTGTTTCTGGTTGTTCTTACCCTTTCGATATTCAGACCTCATGTACCGGGTCGCCAGCAGGAGTGAAAAACGATGCCCTACGCGTTGTGTTTTTTGCTGTTCATGATTGGACTGTACTGTGCAGTCGTCAAGAAGAACATGGTTAAGATCGTGATCGGCATCATGGTCATGGAGTATGCCGTCAATCTTTTCCTGATTATGCTGGGCTACCGCGCCGGCGGGGTGGCGCCAATTGTTGACAAGAGCCACCTTGAATCCACAACGGGCCAGATAGCTGCCGGCTTTGTCAATAGCTCCGTGGACCCGCTGCCGCAAGCTCTTGTGCTGACTGCAATTGTCATCAGCTTAGGTTCTCTGGCGCTTATGATTTCAGTGTGCATAAGAATCTATCAGAAATACGGTACATTTGACATTACCGAGATAAGGAGGCTGCGAGGATGAGTGTACCGTTGCCTGCGTTCATATTGATTCCTTTAGTGACGGCGTTTTTGCTGCCGATTTTAGGCAAGAAAGGTAAGGGCCTCGCAACGCTGTTGGCCAACGTGGCTGTCATCTTGCTTCTGGTTTTTGCTATTTCTAACATTGGCAGGTCCGAGGTCTATGAGGTCGGTAAATGGTCTATCCCGCTCGGGATCAATCTTGTGCTGGACGGCCTGAGCTCTTTGTTGCTTCTGGTGATCAGTGTGGTCAGCACTGCTGCGGTGCTGTTTAGCATCAGATACATGGAGCAATATACCGCCAAGGCAAAATACTTCAGCCTGTTTCTGCTTATGGTTGCCGGCATGAACGGTGTCGTGCTATCGGGTGACATCTTCAACCTGTTTGTATTTCTGGAAATTGCCTCGCTGGCTTCCTATGCACTGGTTGGCTTTGGCTGTGAGCACGAGGAGCTTGAGGCATCGTTCAAATATATGGTCCTGGGCAGCATCGGCGGCACATTTGTGCTTTTTGGGATAGCGCTTGTTTACGGCAACACCGGCACGCTGAACATGGCCTACATCTCAGAGACGATACAGCGGTCCGGCTTGAACGCCGGTCTTGCCTTTGCCCTGGCTTTGTTTGTTACGGGGTTTGGCCTGAAGGCTGCCTTGGTGCCGTTCCACGCCTGGCTGCCGGACGCGCACCCGTCGGCGCCGGCCCCGATATCGGCTATGCTGTCGGGTATTCTGATAAAAACCCTCGGTATTTATGCTCTGACTCGCGTGATCTTCAATGTGTTTGGCATCTCTATTTCCGTAGGTTGGCTGCTGGTGGTGCTCGGGCTTTTGAGCATGGTCACCGGGGCGTTTCTGGCCATTGGCCAGTGGGATTTCAAGCGGCTGTTGGCCTATTCGAGCATCAGCCAGATAGGCTACGTAGTGCTCGGTATCGGACTGGGCGGGCTGATTATCGCCCGGGCCGGCAGAAATATAACCACCACGGAATTGGCCTGGGCCTCTCTGGCGTTTCTCGGCGGACTATTTCACCTGGTCAACCACGCAGTCTACAAGACCCTGCTGTTTTTGACCAGCGGCTCAGTTGAAATGGCAACCGGTACCAGACAGATGAAACAGATGGGCGGCCTGGCGGAAAGAATGCCGGTAACTCGCGCGGCCTGCACCGTGGCATCGGCGGCGATAGCCGGCGTTCCGCCATTTAGCGGTTTCTGGAGCAAGTTGATCCTGGTGTGGGCGGCAATTCAGGCTCACTATATATGGATTGCAGCGATAATCGTCTTCGTAAGTCTATGTACATTGATTATGTACCTGAAAGTTCAGCGATACGTCTTTCTCGGTGAGCTGCCGGAGAGCTTACAGCACACAAAAGAAAATAGCGGCTCGATGCTTGTTCCGATGATAGCGCTTGCCTGTCTGTGCGTGCTGATGGGACTGCTGGTGCTGGTGCCGAGCCTGAAGCAGACCATGCTTGACCCTGCTGTTCGGGTATTGAGTGACGGCGTGAAGTATTCTGCGGTTGTGATGGGGATGTGACATTAGGGAGATGACGATATGAGGCGACTTATCTACTTTGTGCTCGCTTTTGTCATTTGGATTCTGCTGACCTGGCCCTTTGTTGAGGGCGGGATCGACCTGCAGGTGGTAATTGCAGGCTTGATAGCCTCGGCGTTGGTTTCGGTTCTTTTCCACGAGATACTGCCCAAGGAGCACCGCGTGTTCGTTTCACCGGTGAGGGTCTTCTGGTTCCTGGTTTATGTGCCGGTGTTTTTCTATTACGTGATAAAGGCCAATTTTGACGTGGTTTATCGCGCTTTGCATCCCAAAATGCCGATCAAACCGGGAATTGTAAAAATAAAAACTACTTTGAAGACGGAATCCGCGATTACCGCCCTGGCTAATTCTATCACGCTGACCCCCGGCACTTTGACTGTGGATTTGACCGATGACGGGTATTTGTATATCCACTGGATTAACGTAAGGTCCGACGACGTTGAGCAGGCGACCAAATTCATTGCTCAAAGATTCGAATGGTTTTTGAAGAGGATTTTCGAGTAGAAAGAGGTAGCTATGATAATGGTGTTTTATGTTGGCCTTCTTTTGTGCTGCTTCCTGTGCTTGTACCGGATAGGCCGCGGCCCGAGCGCCCCCGACAGAACGGTGGCTATCGATATATTGGGCATAGTCATAGTCGGCTTTTGCGCTCTGCATGGCCTGGCTACCGGAAAGGATTTCTATCTGAACGTGGCCTTAGCCTGGGCCCTTTTGAGCTTCATAGGAACCATCGCGCTGGCAAAGTTCCTGGAGGGAAGGAGTTTCGATGAGTGACATTATAGGATACATGCTAATAATAATCGGGATCTTGTTTGATATATTCGGCTGTATTGGCTTGGTGCGGTTTCCCGACGTTTACAACC
>CAZPJZ010000429.1:0-3121 GCA_964586995.1 uncultured Pirellulales bacterium
TGCGGACAAGTAGAATCAGCCAGAGAGCGTGCGACCAGCGAGGACCTAACTTGTGCCGCAGCAGTAGCTGAACCAACACAATAAGGCAGATCAGGATGCTCGCTTGAAGTGTGGAGCGCACGAGCCACGCAAAGAATGGCTGTAATTGTACGCTGACCGATTCCATTTTTACTCCCTCCCTTTTTGGTCCAGGACTTTTTTGAGTTCTTTGATTTCGTCGTCCGAAAGCTTCGCGTCCTCCAGAAACGCCGCCAGCATCGGCCTGACCGCGCCGCCGTAAACACGCCGAACAAACGACCGCGTCTCTTTACGCACACACTCGGACTGGCTAACCAGCGGGAAGTACCGGTACTGTCTTGCTTCCTTCGCAAATTTAAGAGCACCTTTTTTCAATAACCTGTTAATTAGCGTTTTGATCGTTCGCGGATTCCACTTGGTTTTTCTTGCCAATTGCTCTACCACTTCGTTGGCCCTCAGCGGTCCTTTCGACCACAATACCTGCATCACCAGCCACTCGGACTCGGATATTTTGGGTAACTTTGCCATTCGTCATTCTCCTACGATTACATTTGTAATTATAAATAAAATATTACAGTTGTAATCATAAGTCAAGAGAAAAAAGGAAAAACTTTTCCAAATCTTTCCAATGCATTCGATGCAAGCGAGATGGCTCTATAAATTAGCCTGTCAAGCTAAAGGTACAGTTGCACAAAGACCGGATATATGGTTGACCATACTTAGCAAGCGCACAAAAAAACCGCCCTCAATCGAACGACTGTAAACACGGGCGGCAGCGTAATGTGAGCGAGAATTTCTGCTGGACGGTGCTCTTACTATAGCTGTTCTTGATGCTCTTTTTCGGGGTGTTTTTGCGGGTCCTTTTTGGGTTGCCGCTGGGTGTCCTTCTCCGGCCGCTGCTCAACGGACTTTTCCGGCTGCTCGCCGCTTTTCTGAGCCTCAGCTTTCTCTCTTTGAATAGCGTCGTATATCTCCCTGCGGTGCACCGGTATATGCTTGGGGGCCGTGATCCCCAGCCGCACCTTATCCCCGCGTACGTCGACTATGGTTATCTCCACATCATCGCCGATCATGATTGACTCGTCTCTTTGTCTGCTTAGAACCAACATCGCTAACTCCTTTTGTCGGCTGGTCTTGCTTTAATATTTACGAAAGAGTTTAGCTAACTGTTCGCGAAAATGCTCTCTATCTCACGTTGCCACAATGGCTTACCACAAACACGGCACCCCGCCGACAAACTGTGAACACACCTATATTTCGGCTAATTTCCAGGTCGATAACAACCAATTCTGGTTTTACGGGCAAAAGTAAGATCGGTTATAGGACATTCATCGCATAACTGCACTTAAGGCAAGCGCTTACGCAAATCACGGGAGATGAAAAAGATGGAGAAAATTTCCTTTTCCTATTCGGCCTTGTGCTCCCGCCGGTAGTTATACCGGACGGCCAGCCAGTAGCCCGCAATCGAACCCAGCGTGCCGAATGCCACCATCTGGACCGGTAATATGGAAACCGCGATGTTGGAAAAGAAGACTGCGGGCCAGTTCTGCGAGAGGTGCTCAAGATCTTTGGCATAAGTGATTATAGTAAAAGGGGTTACTATGACAGTAGCGGCCACTGGCCACACTTGTCTAACATCGAGGAACTTCTTGACCACGAATGCTGCAAGTCCGAACGAGACTGCAACCGCAAATAAAGTCTGTCCGGTGGGTGGCTGGCTCCAAACTGTGCCCAGCCGGGCGTCGGTCAGGCCAATGTCCCGGGCCAGTATAGTCAGACAGAACATGGCTATTAACCCTGAGCCTATCATGCCAATAAGCGGATTTAAGTAGTTGTTAGAATTAGATTTAGCCTTTTTCTGCGGCTCTGGGGGCAGGGCTTGTGCAGAGATTTTTTTGCCCAATACCACCACTGCGAAGCCGACAGCCACGATAGCCAGCCAAAACAGCGGCTCCCATTTCAGCGTGGCAAATAGGGTCTGGCGCTGGGCAAGAGCCGGATTCTGCTGGATCAACGCGGCCGTACTGCCGGAGCGAATTGCCCAGATAGCCAGGCCGGACGGTGTCGCCAGAACCGCCATTTCTCGCCCGTAGGGCCAGCAAACGAAGTATGCGATGACGCTGGCCAAACCGGCCAGAAGCACCAAAGTCATTGTGCCGGCGACAGTTAAATCCCCGGCCCGCACCGGCCCGAGCGGGTCATCGGGTGCCACCAAAGGCCAGCCCAGAATGCCGATCAGGACTATGCCGATGACCATAGCAGCAGCGATTCTTGCCCTCATTAGCCACGTCAATTCCACAATTTAGCTCCTTAATTCGGCTGGCGATAGAGTAGCACCAAACTCTGACCAGGTCAACCAAATTGGCTGGCTGTCCCGCCAGTTACCGCTGAAGCACAAGAAACCTGAAGATGAACCCCGCCCAGAGGCACCGGGCCTGAACGGGTAATGCCGTGCGGGATGGACCTGGGTGGCGACAAAACTGGCGGCTGAACAGCGGAGCAAGAAATCAATTGACCAGTGGCTGAAGCAAGCAGAATAATACCATGCGACGTAATCGGCTCGATAGCTGAGCAGCGAACAGGCACGAATCGCTGTTACGATTTATCCAGCGGTATGTCGGAGAGACCAAAATGGCAACGATTCGAATCAGTCTTCTATCCGAGCGCGAAGTCGGCGACATCCACGATGCGAGTATGGCCATCCTTCGGGACACGGGCGTCATGGTGCATCATGACGATATTCTGCGCATGCTGAGCCAGGCCGGCGCAAAGGTGGATCGCGAGCGCAAGATAGCTCGGCTGCCTGAGAGACTTATCACAGACTGTGTAACCAAGGTAGGCAAGCAGTATGTGCTCTATGGCCGGGACAAGAATAAGACGGCTCGTTTCGGATACGGCGACTTCGTGCTGATGTCCAGCCCGGGACAATTCGCCTGGATAGATTTGCACACTGGTCGCCGCCGCCCTGCGACGATTCGGGACACGCACGACGCCATTCATCTGGCAGACGCCCTCGATAACATCGCCATCGTTGGCGCCATGGCTCAGCCGGAGGAAGTCTCTGCGAAATACCGTGACGTGTTCCTGACCGCTGAGCTGGTCA
>CAZPJZ010000430.1:0-3118 GCA_964586995.1 uncultured Pirellulales bacterium
TCTATGAAGAGCTGTCCAGGCGACTATCTGCCGGCAAGCTCGAGTCCCAGCGGCTACTAATACCGGAAAGTTTCGAGCTGACTGATACGCAAGCGGATGTGGTCCGGACCCATGCCGAACTCATTGAAAGATTGGGAATAGAACTGGTGCCATTTGGTCCCAGGACCATGGCTGTACACGCATTTCCGACGCTCCTGGCCAGAGCAGCACCCGTAGAGCTTGTCCGGGACTTAATCGACCTATTAACCGATAAGGCCGCAGAGCTCGATGCCGAGAGGTTGTTTGATGAGGTCCTCAATATGGCTGCCTGCAAGGCAGCCATCAAGGCGGGGCAGAAACTCAGCGACATCGAAATAGAACAATTACTTGCAGATAGGCAGCGCGCCGAGTGTCCGGGCCGGTGTCCTCACGGCAGACCGACAACATTGAAATTCTCAATAAAAGATTTAGAGAAGCAGTTTAAGAGAACCTAATCTTACCAGGTTTAACACCTGGGCTAAACAGGATGGCAAAAAAGCGTTCACTTCAAACAGCCTGCCGTACCGCAATGAGCAAGTGGTGGCTATTGCTAATAATCTTGTGCTTCAGCGGCGCGGTACTTCTTATCAGTATCCTTCCACAGCAAGGCAGCAAAGTTGCAGCCCCAACAACTGAGATTAGCAGGATTGTCTCGCTTGCGCCAAACCTCACTGAAATCCTCTTTGCGCTTGGCCTCGGAGAAAAAGTCGTTGCCGTTTCGAGCGACAGCGACTATCCGCCCGAGGCAGCCAACAAGAATAAGGTAGGGACATTCTGGCAGCCCAACACCGAAGCCATCATAGCAGTCAAGCCGGACCTGGTTATTACCGAGCAGTTCGCGCAGCAAAAATCGGTTGCAGAGGCTTTGCAACGCCTGGGCTACCGGGTCTTGACCTTGAAAGTCGAGAGCATTGAAGAGCTGCTGTCGGCGATCAAAGATATTGGCGCGGCGACACGTACCCAAAGCCGTGCGGACCAATTGGCCGACGACATCGTCATGCGGCTGGACAATCTGGGATCGAAAATTGCTTCCGGAAACAAAGTCAAAGTACTGTGGGTAGTACAGACAGAACCTTTGCGCGTGGCAGGCAGAAATACGTTCCTGAATGAGTTCATCGAGTTGGCAGGCGGACAGAATGCTATTGGCCCGACCATCCAACAATATCCGCCATTAGGTACGGAAGAACTTCTGGCATGTGAAGCACAGGCAATAATCCAATCAGCGATGGCGGCAGACAACATCCCCGGCCAGCAGCAGGCGGCAGAAAGATTTTGGGGCAGATGGCCAACCTTGCCCGCTGTCAAGCATAACAGAATTTACGTTATCGATCCGGACACTACACTAAGATTAGGTCCAAGATTATGCCAAGGTTTAGAGCTGATTGCGCGTTGTTTGCACCCTGGCGTCTTCACGCCGGAGCGGAACACGGCACAATTGGTCAAATAAACACATGGCCCATGTTCTAACAGCAAGAAGTCTGGCAATAAGAGTCGTGATTTGCCTGGTAGGACTGATCGCGGTGATGGGCCTTTGCACTCTGGTGGGGACACAGAAGATATCCTTGCAAAGAGTGTTTGCCGGTCCGGGCACATCGCCGGGCGAGAACATCGACTACGAAATCCTGGTCGGCATCAGACTGCCCCGCGTGATTCTGGCGGCTCTGGTGGGGGCCGCTCTGGCCAGCTCCGGCGTGACGCTGCAAGCGATCTTACGAAATCCGCTGGCCGACCCGTATATCCTCGGCATATCCAGCGGAGCGGCCTTAGGGGTGATCATCGCGTTTTTGTCCGGCGCAACCTGGAGTCTTTGGGCCGGCTCGCCTATCGCGGTCTTTGCATTTGTGGGAGCGCTGACCACGGTATGGCTGGTTTGGATCCTCGGACGCGCCACCGGAAAATCTCAGGTCATCAACCTCCTGCTGGCCGGCGTAGTAATCAATGCCTTCCTGTCAGCGGTGATCATGTTCCTGACGTCCATAGCCAGAAGCGACCATGTATACTCGACAATCTTTTGGCTGATGGGCAATATAACAGAAAAGGATCTGCCGGTGCTGGGGGTCAGCACAGGCTGCATATTGGCCGGCATAATCGGCCTGTTTACCGTTTCCCACCGTCTAAATGTTCTGGCCTTCGGAGAACAGCAGGCCAAAGGACTGGGAGTAGACACGGCAAGAACCAGACTCGTTGCCTTTGGCTTGGCGGCATTCATCACGGCAGCGGCGGTGAGCCTCAGCGGGCTTGTCGGATTTGTGGGCCTGATCATTCCTCACGGGGTCCGGCTGGTGTGCGGGCCTGACCATAGACAACTGCTGCCGGTCAGCGCGATAGTCGGGGGCGGATTTCTGGTTGCCGCCGACACGCTCGCACGGATAATCGTTGCCCCGGCCCAATTACCTGTCGGGGTGGTCACAGCCATCGCCGGCGGGCCTTTTTTCCTGGTCCTGCTGGCCAGATACAGTAGAAAAATCAGTTGGTTAAAATGAGCAGTATCATAGAAGTCAAAAACCTGAGTTTCGGTTATACCCGGCATAGCAGGATTCTGCAAGGCGTCAGCTTCAACGTCCAGGCGGGCGCATTTCTATCCGTAGCAGGGCCAAACGGCGCGGGCAAAACGACTTTGCTGAATCTGCTGTGCGGACTGCTTAGGGCTCAGGCTGGGGCAATAGTCATCGATGGGGCGCCCATAGAGTCCTATTCCATCAGGAGGCTCGCCCGAAAAGTTGCCGTGGTACACCAGGAATCTGTGCCGGTTTTCGACTTCACGGTCGCCGAGGTAGTATCGATGGCCAGAACGCCCTATATGGGCACGTTCGGTTTTGAGGACAAGGCAGATACAGACGCGGTCACCGACGCCCTTGAGGCGACCGACACGGCCAGGTTCGCGGTGCGGCCCCTCGGCAGCCTCAGCACAGGCGAGAGACAGCGGGTTTTCATCGCCAGAGCACTTGCCCAGGACACCTGTATTCTGCTGCTGGACGAACCGACAAGCTTTCTGGACCTCAAACATCAAGTCGAGATATTTGACCTGCTCAAAGCAGTCCAGTCTGAGAAAGGCAAGACCGTCGTAGCCGTAACGCACGATATCAACCTGGCCGCTCAG
>CAZPJZ010000431.1:0-3117 GCA_964586995.1 uncultured Pirellulales bacterium
TATGCGACAGGATATTCTACACCTGGACGGACGGCTGGGGTTACTCGGCCGATCCGACCTGCGGCGTGGCCGCTTACGGCGGCAACGGTACCGGCTCAACCGTAGGTAACCTGGGCGCTCCTTTTGCCGAGCAGATTATCATTCATGGCGGCGTTCAGTCGATGCCGTTTGAGTATAACAACACCGGAACAGGCGGCAAAGCGCGGTACTCCGAGACCTCGCGGCAGTTTGCAACTCCGCAGAACTGGAGCAGAAATAACGTGAAGGCCTTGACGCTGTGGTTCCGCGGTGAGACAGGCAATACTCCGGAGACACTGTATGTGGCGGTGGAAGATAGCGCCGCCCAAGTGCGCGCCGCTACACATCCTGATCCGGAACTCCTGCAGGCAGCAGCCTGGCAGCAGTGGAATATCCCCCTCACACAGTTCAGCGGCGTGAACCTGGCGAGTGTCAAGAAGGTCTATCTGGGTGTGGGCAACCGGACCAGCCCGACGGCTGGCGGCAGCGGCAAGCTGTACATCGATGATATCCGGGTCTACCCGGCCCGCTGTGTTCCATCGCTGGCCAAGCCGGCTCTGGACCTGAGCGGCAACTGCATCGTCGACTACGCCGACGTGGAGATTATAGCTGATCGGTGGCTCGACAGCGGCTTTGTTATCACACCGGTTGATCCGGGCACTGCCGGTCTGGTAGCGCACTACCCGCTCAATGGCAATGCCAACGATGTTGCCGGCGGCCATAACGGAACTCTTAACGGCGTGCCACAGTGGGTAACCGGATATCTCGACGGTGCGCTGAGATTCGGCGGCAGCGGTGACTACGTCCAAGTTTCCTACAGCCCAGACTTTGCCCTAAATGAGTTCACGGTGTCGGCATGGGTAAAGGTCGCCGCCGAGCCGGGCGTTTTCGGAATAATTGGAACTCGTTCCGGCGGGGAGTACACCTTCGATCTGAAGGTCCAGGCCACCAACGTCCACGGCGACATAGGCACCGGCACCGCCTGGATCAACACGGCCATAGATATTCGCTCAGGTGACACGGGAACCACCGGACAGGGAGGCGATTTGGTCGTGTACAGATGGTACATGATCACATACGTGATCGATAACACGAATCAGCAGGTCAGACTCTATTTGGATGGCGACCTCAAGCGAACTATAGCCATTACCGGGACGCCGCTGCTGATGCAGTCGGGCCAATCCATGCGGATCGGCGATACCGGCTACGAAGAATGGATGAACGGCCTGCTTGACGAGGTCCGTATCTACAACCGGGCGCTGTCGGATGCTCAGATTGCCTGGCTTGCAGGCCGTACCTCGCGGTTTTCGATACCGGCCGACCTGAATGTGGACGATGTGATTAACCTCAAGGACTTTGCTGTCTTAGCCGATGCGTGGCTGGATCAGCTATTCTGGCCGTAATCGCAGTCTGCTGCTAATGTTTAGCTCCCCGCTTTCGCGGGGACAAGCTTGCCCCTGCAGAAGCAGGGGCCGGTACGGCGTCGGACCCCGCAGTAAACTGCGGGGCTAAACCTTTGCATCATGGCTTTGGCTGCGCTCACCACAAGTTTCGGGGCCTATGTCGATGGGCATAGGCCCCGCTTATTTTCAGGAGTACTTTCCTTTGTCACACCCTGAATTAAACCCGACCAGATCAACCACTCATGCTATCGTCTGAGTCTATCGGATGCAGACCTCACCAGCGTGCCAGAGTTGTCTCAATGCCCGAACATTCACTCTTATATAGCTTCTTGTTGTTATTGCCATCATTGCCGTTCTGATGGCAGTGTTGATGCCGGGGCTATAGCATGAACGCCTGCCTGGGCATGAAGGATGGTGATTAGGGCGTGCTCAAGACGGCAGCAAATGGAACGTCAAGCCCGGCCCTGTCTCTGAGGGTGGTTCGGGCAAGCTCACCGACGCCATAGCCGGCTTCCACAACGCGCCGACAGGCGAACCGGTGGGCGGCAAAGGCAACATGGCATTTCTGGATGGCCACACCGCACCTGACTCCATGGAGGAGTCATACGCGCTTGCGTAGCCCTATTAGAGTCACCATCAGCATGGAAACGAACCGGGTTTGGCTCACTCCACTTCTTGAGTGACAACCCGAAGGATTTCCTTTTCCCGTCGCTGGAACAGCGCGCCGAGACCGGCCAAACTCCGCCGGTAAAAGAAGATGACAAGTGCCAGCACCACCGCTGAGAGCAGAAGCGTTGCCGGTCCGGCCGGTACCCAACCCAGCCTGGACAGCAGCAGCCCCGCGGTCGGAGGAACAAATATTGGAGCCACAATAGTCGGAAACAGCATGTGTGAAACCATGATCATAAAAGTCGTCAGCGTGGATGTCTTGGTCGGCTTCAGAGAGCCGCCAGCAATGCGGTAAGGGACGAGCACCGACAGAAGATTCCCCGCCATACTGAGCAGCAGGAACGCCGCCGCAAATTGCAGGCCGCCGATAAGAAAAGAAATGAACCCGGTGCGCAGCACCAAGGTCACCAGTCCAATCAAGGTCAGCCCTATTCCGCCTGCTATCGGCAGCAAGGACAGGTTTTTTCCCAGCAGGATGTGTTTTCGCGGCACCGGCGACAGCACCAGCGTGCGAAATCCGGCCCGGTCAAAGCCGAATTGATTGAACATCATTTGAAGCATGCCAAAAAACATCACCGCGACGGCGCCGGTGACGACGAACGGCTTGAAGACCTCGCCCATCGTTGCCGACCTTCGCAGGAAGATCATCCCGCCAAAGATCAATAGTATGAATAAATTGGTCGCCAAGGCCATTTTCACTTCCGGTGCCCGCGCCAGCGAACGGAAGAAGGCCAGCGCCAGCGCCGCAGCCTCCTCTGGAACGCCAGGCAGTTGCCTTTCGAGAAAATTCCGGCCGGCAACGGTGGCCTTTTCGACCTTCGGTCTGCGCATGCATTTTTTGCCGGTCGTTTGCCCTTGATAGAAACGAAGGGTCCCACGGTAGGCTCGCCTCAAACCCAATCCACCGATCAAAGACGCCCCGGCGACGCCCAAAAACGCGGGCCAGGCCTTTCCCATGGCCAGTGACATCGCGCCGTTTCCCACCCATAAGAAAGGCACACAATGGTGCGCCACCAACACCGCACGG
>CAZPJZ010000432.1:0-3106 GCA_964586995.1 uncultured Pirellulales bacterium
CGCCATAGCCGCCCATACCCATACCACCGTAACCACCCGAGCCATAACCGGCTGGCTGGCCCGACACTGGTACCGAGCCAGGCCCGTAGCCGGCCATGCCATTGGTGCTCTCCTCGCGATCTGAAGTGCGACCCGATCCGCCAGAAAAGTCAATCTTCTGCGATTGTTGGCCTTCGTGACTGTCGCAGTACACGTCGGCAGGTTTTTGACCGTGCTCTGTTGACGGCCCGGTGAAAATTTGCCCTTGTTTTGTTTCGGACTTAGACGCGTCGTTTACCTGGGCCCAGGCTACAGACTCGTCGGACTCAACCGCATCTGCTGGTTTCTGCGGTGCACTGGCGAGCCCACCTTGTTGACAGCCCACAAAGTAAGCGAGTAGCACGATTGCTGCACAACCCGAAAGAACTGATATGGCGAGTATTCTGGTTCTCACTTTTGTTCTCCTTTTTCAAACGAGATTTGGGCAGGTATCTCGTGGCCATCGGCGTCGGCAGCAACGGACAACTCAAACTCGTATTCAGGCTCGACATCGCCGATGATTTGCAGATGGACCGTGGCAATTCGTGTGCGGCCCGTGGGAAGGTCGCTGCCGGTGTTGAAAGCCGCGATGATGATTCTGTCGTTGGCCAGAGCGGCGGGGTCATAGTAGGGGGCCTCCTTGAATGCCGGATGGTGGCCGCCCTCTACGCCGACTATCTTGATTTGTCCGGCTGCGGCCTTGAACTCGAACTGATACGCCGCCAGCGGCTTATTGCCTGAATTCAGGTAGATATGCAGCGGAGCAAAACGCACTTTCTGCTGGTTTCCCGCCGGGCGGGGTCCCTCGACCGGTCTGACTGCCCGGCCCACTTGCGGGTCCGCCGTAAGGCGTCCTGTGGAGAGAATCGGCAGGATCAAGCACGCAATCACCAGGCTCAGTACCATGTGTCGTCTCATTATAAAGTCCCCTTATCCAGACGGACGGCGGCAAAGGCCACCTTGTCCACATCCTCGCGGTTGACCAGGCCGTCCCCGTTGAGATCCCATGTATTGTCGGCGACGCATCCCGAGTCGATATTACGGGCCAGTTTGAAGGCATCGAGAATATCCACGCGGCCATTTCGGTCGACATCAGCCAGTAGGGTGGGCTTCAGCCCACCAACAAAATGACGGTGGGGCAAGCCCCACCCTACATCTGTCTGCGATTCGCTCGGTTGTGTGACGGCGGCGCGCCGGGGGCCATGAGTAAGGAATAAAACGGAAGCCACGACAATAACAGCCGCCGCCGCTGCCGTGGGCATAGCCCATCGCAGCCACTGCAGCCTGGGCTGCGGGCGCACCAAATGCCTGCGGGCCGCCCCCACAACGGCCCGGTCGATGTTGGCGGGAACATCCCATGCCGGCGTGAATAACCCGCCCAAATCCTGCGAGAATCTGGCCGATACCGTAAAGCCGAGTTCTTCATCAAAATGTCTTTTCTCATCAGCCATTTTGCTGTCTCCAATTAGTTAAGCAAACGAACAGTTCAAAGAGTTCATTTTTTTCCGATTTTTTTGTGCCCAGCAGCGTTTTGCTTTCACTCTGAGAAGTAATCCTTCGTTCGGGGATCATTGCGAAGTGTGCGCAAGGCGTTGTATAGGCGTGACTTAGCGGTGCTGAGGGGCACGTTTAGTGCGGCGGCAATCTCCTGAAGGGTCATATCGTCAACGAAGCGCATAAGCACGACTTCCCGCTGCTGCTGCGGCAAAGTGGCCAGAGCGGCCGCCAGCTCTGCGCGGCAGGTCTGCGGACGTGCCGGCTCGGCCATCTCCTGGAGCGCTGCTTCGCAACTTCGATCAGGATCTCTATGCCTTCGTACGTTCAGGCCGATGTGCTTGACCACAGGATACAGAAAGGTGGTCATTGATGCGGTTAGGTGAAAGCCGGGGAATTTCTTGAGCAGGTAGGTGAAGGTCTCCTGCAGAACATCGAGGGCATCTTGATGGTTGCCCGTGAATCGCCAGGCCAATCGGTAGACCCAATCGCGATACCGGTAATAGAGTGTCACGAACGCGTCCGGGTCCCCCTTATTGACCAGCTCCACTAATTCTTCGTCGGGTTCCACTTTTATCCCGCCACCGATGAGGGCCCCGGCCCCGCCTGCGCGGGGCCAAGTTTGCCCCTGCGCAAGCACGAGCGGGAACGCAAATAAAATTCCGCTCTCACGACTATTTGTCAGCATCTTATCCATTCTGGGTATCAGTACAACAATTTTCCTGCGCTGGTGCGTGCGCGTTTATCCTTGACGGGCGAAATTACCTGCGTTAAGTTGCGGATAGCTGATAGGAAGGCAGTTTTTCCGGAGCGAAAGGGTAGTTATGGCATCCGACAAGCTGAGAATCTACAGACGGGCGAATCTGCATGAGCCTCGGCTGCTGGTGGGCTTTTCTGGCTGGATGGACGGCGGCGATGTCTCCACCGGAACGATAAAGTGCCTCATAGAGAAACTGGCCGCAGAGGGATTTGCCGAGCTCAAACCTGAAGGATTCTATATTTACAATTTCCCCGGCTCGATGGAAATGAGCTCATTATTCAGGCCGCACACCCGGATAAGAAAAGGTTTGATCCGGTCGTATGAGGTTCCCAAAAACGAATTTTTCTGTGCTGAAAACGCCGATCTGATACTTTTTTGGGGCAAAGAGCCAAACCTTTTGTGGGAGGAGTTTGCTGACTGCATTCTCTCGGTGTGTGAGGAATTCGGCGTTACGATGATCTATTTTGTCGGCAGTGTTGCTGGTCTGGTGCCGCACACGCGCGACCCGAGGCTTTTCTGCTCGGTCTCCGACGCGAAACTTAAGGAGGTGCACGAGCGGTACGGCCTGAAATTCACCGACTACGAAGGGCCGGCCAGCTTCATTACATACCTGACGACTCGCTGCAGCGAACAGAATTTGAGCATGGCAACGCTGGTGGCGACGATCCCCGCCTATGTGCAGGGCAACAATCCCAAATGCATCGAGGCGGTGACCAGGCGTCTTCTGGGCATTTTGGGTCTGCAGATCGAGCTTGACGATGTGCGAGTCCTGAGCGATGAATTTGAAAAGAAATTGACCGAGATGGTGCAGGAGCAGCCGGAGCTGGCCAGCAC
>CAZPJZ010000433.1:0-3106 GCA_964586995.1 uncultured Pirellulales bacterium
GCCGCCAAAGCGCTGACAAATTATAGAATCGACAAAATCCCTTTTAAGCGGTGCTGGCAATGCACACCACACCGCAACGGCAAGTGCCTGTGGAAATTCCAGAACGGTTTAGGATTCGTCTATCTGGCGGATCTGGACGATGGCATTTCCATCCTGGTAAATACAAGCGTTGACGACTCGCTCGGGTCATTAACCAAGTCCAGCGCGTCGGTGGCCTTTTGCCGATATTTGCTGGGTGCACACAATCAGCTCACCGAGAACTGCTTTGCCTACGGTGAGCGAGTCGTATTGCCCATCGCAGATGCAGAAGCCTCGCTTGCCGGCCGCAAGCAAGTCTGGGTCGAAACGTGCGACGCCCGCAAGCATCGCGTCGCGCTGACAGGGCCCGCGGCAGTTGTGCCCGAGCCGGGCGGCATCGGGTGGGTAAGGACGCTGGGCAAACCGACGATGTATGCAGCAGTCAACCTGCCGGAGGGTGAGACAGATATGAATAGTCCGCCCGCCGAGGAAGTCGCCGACATTATGAGCCGAGTCTTCCGCCGCGATACGGAAAGAAACGTCGCGTCAGTCGATCTGCTCACCAGAAACACCAGGCCGCTCTGGAGAATATTTGCATGGACGGTGCTTGTATTGCTCATCGCTGAGCCGGCTATCGCCAACCGACTGAAGCGATAGCAAGAGTGTAAGAATGGCTGAGATTGCAGAAGAAAAACTCAAAACGCTCGTTGGGCAAGTCAGGCGGGTCAGACAATGGCTGCTGGCGCTGGCCATTCTGAAGGTCGTGGCACTGTCCATGATCTTTGTCATCGTGTACGCCGGCGTTTATGCCTGGCTCGACCATTGGATTAACTTCGGCGTCGTAGCCAGAACGATAGCATTCGTACTGCTAATCGCGGGATTTGCCTTTCTGCTATATACATTGGCCCGCGCGCTGGTCGTTCATATATCTTACAGCGGAGCGGCAAACTTCATCGAAAACAAGAAGAGTTTCAATCAGCAACTGGTAACCGCACTGGAATACTATGAGAACCAGCAGGACTACCCCTATTCCAGGGCGCTTGCCGAGCAGTTGGTCCTGCAAGTCTGCCAAAAGAGCGAAGGTTTCAAATTTGACTCGACCGTCAAGAAATGGCAGGGCTGTGTCCTGGCGGGAATTATTTTGCTCGGAATGTGCATCGCCGGGCTCTACGTGCACGCCAACTACCGGTACTTCTCGTCTTATTTTGCCCGCCTCATACGTCCATTAGCAGCGATTGAGCCATTGGTACCGACAAGCCTGCGCCCAATTACCGAAGACATTGTTGCCCGGCCCGACACTGAAGTAACCTTCGCAGCCGAAATCCAGGGCCGTGCACCCGAATCTGGAAAGCTGGTGCTGGTCAGCGTCGATCCCAACGCCCCTGACACCGTCACCGACCAGAGCTGGCAGGAAATAACCGTCCACCCAACTTCGGGCCAGGATCAGACGCCAAAATTCGAGGCGTCAAAATCATTTGCCCAGCCGGGACAATTCAAATACAGGTTCCAGACCCGCTCGGCCAGCACGCCCTGGCACCAGCTAAACATTCATCCGGCACCCCAGATCGAGAGCATGACCGCCGACGTCCTGCTTCCGCCGAGGCCGCCCCGAAGAGACTTGCCCGCCGCGGCGGGTAAAGCCCAGCCGTACACCGAAGAAATCAAAAACCAAACATTGGAAGTCATCGCCCGAAGCAGCGTCACGCTGAATGTCCAGGCAACGGAGCCTCTGCGCGAAGTTACTATAACCGGTCCGGACGGCCAGCCGCTCACCAAGCACCTGAACGGCGACGATCGGTTCACCTTCAGCTTCAGTGCCGAAAGAGGCGGAACGGTGAAATTCTCCCTTATCGACGAGCAGGGATTAGCCAACGACGATGTGCCCGACCTCCAGGTGACAGTGCGAAACGATGAGCCGCCCAAGCTGAGGTTAACCCGCCGCGGCGGGTTAATTTCGCCGGAGGGGGATTACCTGACGACCAACGTGGCCAGCGTGCCAATAACATTCGAAGTCACTGATGACTTCGGACTGAATACGGTGCAAATGTGCCTGGAGATACCGAGGCAGAAGCCACAAGAATTGCCGATTCGAGTTACACAGGGCCAGAAGAGCCACACGTTCACGCACACGCTCGAATTGGAGCAATACGACTTGCTGGCCGGTGACAGCATCTTATTCTATGCCAAGGCGTCCGACATCGACACCGGCTCAGCTTTGGCCAGCAGAACCGCCAGCAGTGACGTGTACTTCATCGAGATCAGGCCTTACCGGCAAGATTGGCGCCCCAAACCCGGAGGCGATGGCCAGGGCAAGGGTGGCGGCAGTCCGCCGGAAGAGCTGCTCAATATCCTGGAATATACCCGCGCCATCCTAAAGAAAACGTGGGCCCTGGCTGATAGATCAACACTCACCAATGCGGAGCGAGGCCGATTGGAGGCCATAGACGACGACATCCAATATTGCGCCGCCCAACTGGCGGCCATTCGTGACGACTCAGAATATGGGTTTGACGAAAACCACAAGGCCGTCCTCAATCAGGTGCTTCAACGCTACAATCAGGCAAGCCAATGCCTGGCCAGGCACGATGCTTCGGCTGCCGTACCATCGGAAAAAGAGGCCTACAGGATTCTACGCCAATTCATCCTCGAACTGGAGCTGCAGTGGACTCCGCCTTCCAGCGGCCAGGGACAGAGCCCCGAGAAGCCGGACGCCGTCAAACTGCAGGAGTCGCCCGAATTCTCGGATTACGAGAAAGAACGCCTCGAAGGTGAATTACGAAGGCTTCAGCAGAAGCTGCAATCGCTGACGCGCGAGCAGAAACTGTTGAAAACCACCTTCGAGAATTTTCTTGAGCAACAAGCCCAGCAGAAAAAAACCGCCCGCGATGCGCAGGATGAAGGCCCACCGGCCGCTGACCAAAGCAAACAAGCCATGGACAAACCGACCGCCAAGCAAGAAAAAGACGCGGGGACGGACCAGAAGGCCGAAGGTGCCCCAGCCACCGGTAGCACAAGCGATTCGCAAAGTGCCGGCCCGTCATCCAGCGGGGCCGCTACACAAAGCGCGAGCGATTCGAAAAGCCAGTCC
>CAZPJZ010000434.1:0-3106 GCA_964586995.1 uncultured Pirellulales bacterium
CGTTGCAGACACCGGCATTGGACTGTCCCAAGTGTGGAAAGGCAAGTGCTTTTAGAGCCGTGAAGTGCGAAAAGTGCGGGCATATGTTCTTTTATGGCAACCCAAATGACTTCAACGACAGATGCCCCGAGTGCAAATACAGCAAGATCGAAGCGGAAAGAAAGGCAAGGGTGGCCGGCGGCGCCGGCCCCGGATAACATCCCATCGCACGGACCACCGAGCCGAAGGGCTCCTCCGCTGACAGTGCGCTCGGCAGCGACGGCGGTTGGACATGCCAAGTCCAAGGGTGTGGGCGGTGTCATTCGTTGGGTGCCTGGCCCGCCAATGCGGTGGCCGGAGATGGAAATTTTGGCCTCGATTGTTTGCTCTTTAAGTGCTTCAAGACGCATGCTTGGTAATCTTCTTTGCCGGTTTTCAAAGCGGTGGGATTCTGATACTTTTCTTGGACTTCCTGGGCCAGATAGGCCCTGCGATTTTGCGGCGACGGGTGTGTCGAGAAGAATTCCAGCCTTCTAACTTCGTTTTCGTCCTCGAGGATTTGCACGAGTTCGACGGCCCCGTTTGGGTCGTAGCCTGCGGCGGCCATGTAGGTCAGGGCGGCCAAATCCGCCTCGTACTCATCTTCTCTGCTGTATTGCAGGTCCAGGAACAGGCGGGTCACACTGGCGCCGCGGACGGCTTCGGCTGGTGCTCCGCCAAACATGGCTCCCGCCAGCAACAAGTCTAATGCCTGTTGGCGGCTCAGAGCGGCCATGCTGTCCCGGGCGACAACGTGCGCCACCTCATGGCCCAGAAGGGCGGCCAACTGAGCCTCGCTGGTGAGCTTCTCAAGCATCCCTCTTAGAACAAAAATATGCCCTCCCGGCAAAGCAATGGCGTTGACCGATTTGTCCTCTACCGCAACGAAGTAGTACTCCAGGTCGGGACGGTGGCTGACTCGGGCGAGCCTTTGTCCCACGCGGTCGATATAACTCTGCAACTCTTGGCTGGCGATTTTTCCGCCCAGCGCTTTTTCGACCTTGGGGGCGTATTTCCGGCCTATGGCAATATCCTTATCTTCCGGGTAGAACATGAGGTCTTCATCGCCGGTGATCGGATTGATGGCGCAGCCGGTACAGAAACAGAAAACCAGGCCAAATTTGAAAAACGCGAGTTTACCCAACATATTAGCTGCACGCAAAAAAACTTACAGTTGCAAATTTTGACCAAATCTATTATAAGTCAGGTTTGCCCAAATGGTAGTGGAAACCATGGTCCAGCAAGGATTGTGTCAAGACTGCAGCCACAAAAAGGACTGCCAAGAAGTTTACGAGAAGTTGGGCCACGCCGAAGGCCCATCGGTTGTCTCGAACGTGGTTGTGGCTTTTCTGTCTCCCATTCTGACTTTCATCATCTCTCTGGCTGTTTGCCAGAGAATTCTGGCGCGGGCCATAGAAGCTAAAGGCCTGCTGACGGCGGTTAGCTTCCTGCTGGCTGTGTCAGTGACTTCCGCTTTGGTGTTGGTTATAACGCGATGCGTGAAGCATCGGGCAGGACCGGGCAATTCTGAAAGTCTTTTGCGATGAGACTCGAGATACAAGGTAAGCTTTCTTTCCGTGGAGGCGTGCACCCGCCGGAGAAAAAGAACCTGACTCGTGAGAGCCAGACGCAGCCCGGGCCGGCGGTAAAGCAGGTAGCAGTTATGCTCAGTCAGCATACCGGGGCCATCTGCCGTCCGCTGGTGCGGGCCGGCAATATGGTCCAGGCAGGGCAGAAGGTTGGCGACTCCGATGCGTTCGTGTCGGCGCCGGTACACTCACCCATCACGGGCAAGGTCAAAGAAATCGCCCTGCGCTCTCACCCCATTCTTGGGCGAAGCCCGGCGGTCATCATAGACGCGTACCAGTATAGTCCTATCAGACAGCCACGGTTT
This sequence comes from uncultured Pirellulales bacterium, assembly GCA_964586995.1. Classification (GTDB taxonomy): domain Bacteria; phylum Planctomycetota; class Phycisphaerae; order Sedimentisphaerales; family Anaerobacaceae; genus JAFNGF01. The sequence goes on from CAZPJZ010000434.1 coordinate 1,913, forward strand.
GAGTTGTCGGATGACTTTGACGAGAACCATTTCTCAGCGGCGCAGATATGTGACTCCGTTCGTCAGGCAGGTATTGTAGGTATGGGAGGCGCCGGGTTCCCGACGAGAGTGAAGATAGAGCCAGACCCCCGGCAGCCCAGAGACACGATGATTATCAACGGCTGCGAATGCGAGCCTTATATTACTTGTGACTACCGCCTCATGCTTGAACGGACCGACCAAATTGTCACGGGCATAAAGCTTGCACGAAGGGCGTGCGGCTGTTCACGAGTCTTTGTAGGCATCGAAGACAACAAGCCGGAGGCGATAGAGGCCGTTAGTGCGGCGCTAAGCAGAGGCCGAAACGGCGACGACATCACAGTTGCTGCGGTCAAGACCAAGTATCCGCAGGGGGGTGAACGGCAGCTTATCAAGGCCATTCTCAATAGAGTCGTGCCCACCGGAGGGATTCCTCCTGCCATCGGGGTGGTGGTGCTGAACGTGGCGACGGTCGCCGCAATTGCCGAAGCGGTGTTGGCCGGTCTGCCGCTCACGCACCGCGTGGTGACGGTGACCGGCGAGGCCATTGCCAATCCGGGCAATTATAACGTGGCCATCGGAACATCGGTCGGTGAGCTGATCGAATTCTGCGGGGGAGTGACCCGGAAATCCGCCAAGGTGGTACTCGGCGGGCCCATGATGGGCATTGCCATCGGCGATCTGGAGACGCCCGTCATGAAAACCACCAACGCGATAACTGTTCTAACCAAAGAGCAGATCGGCAAAGCCAAATTTGCCAGGCGGCAGACCGCTTGTATCCGGTGCGGCCGATGTTTGCAAGCGTGTCCTGAAAACCTGAACCCGACTAAGATTGCCCACGCGGTAAAAAATAATCTGCTGGATGTAGCAGAAAGTTATTATATCCACGCGTGCACCGAATGCGGCTGCTGTAGCTATGTTTGTCCCGCGAATATCGAGCTGACCGGCTATATCAAAACGGGCAAAATCTTCCTGGCAAGGCAGAAAAAAATGATGCCGCAATAATATTAGTCGTGCGTCATACGCAGTACGCAGCACGGGATACGAGAAGATGCTTAGAGACATAACGGTTTCGCACGCACCACACATTCATCAGCCTCTGTCCACCCGCACAGTGATGGTTGACGTCATCATTGCGCTTATTCCCGCTATGATTGCGGCGGGCTACTTTTTTCG
>CAZPJZ010000435.1:0-3103 GCA_964586995.1 uncultured Pirellulales bacterium
CATCCGCCCGGCCCAGCCGCTGTCTGCCCATCCGATGATTTCAATGGTTGGATCGGCCTTTCGCATGGCCCTGGCGAACTGAAGGGTCTTCTTCGCAGCCGTATCCACGTCCATCGCGTCACCGTAGGATGTCTCGTTTCCGATCTGCCATAGCTTGACGCCATAGGTCTCCTTTACGCCGTGTTGTAGCCGCAGGGCATTGGATGGGTTATTGCAGTAATCCACCCATTCGCCGGCCTCTTTAGCATCGCCGCAGCGGTTATCGCCCTTTGGTGATACAGCCCAGTATTTCCGTCCATCTGATTCGAAGTTCAGCACGATAAGAGGATCCGCTCCAACGCGCCGGCAGAATTCCACGAACTCGTGCGTTCCCACCTGGTTGTTGTAAATCCCGCCCCAGAGCTGGTTGAGCATGGGCTTACGCTGGTCCATGGGGCCTACTCCTTCTTTCCAGCGGTAGTATGAACAGAAGCAGCCTCCCCAGCGCATCAGCGTTGGAGCCAGCTCCTGCGTAATCTGGACCACGTCCTCCCGCCAGCGGTCGGCCCCGAAGTCCCAGGCGGCATCCACAGAGCTATCTGTCGTGCCCAGCGGTTCCATGAACTGCATATAAAGGTAAGGAGAAAGAGCAAACTTGGGCTTCGGATCAATAGATATGAAGGCATTGGTTAGCCCCCCTAAGGGGCCTGCCCCTAAGGGGGACTCGCTCTGGCCCCCGGAACAGGTCCGGGGGCTAATCTGTGCGGCAATTTGTTGTCCGGACAAGACTACAGCAGCGCAGGCCTGCCCCACGGTTCCGAGAAAATCTCGGCGGTTTATCCCCCGCCGCCCCGCCTCGCGTCGGGAGACGCGGGGGCTGGCCTGAGACACTTCATTTTTCGCTCTGGCGGAGTGAAGATCATTTTGACTCATAATCATCTCTCCCGAATCAGCCGGCCGGTGCACCTGTGGCGGGGGTCAGGACAGATGAACCTCTCGGCAAGTCTTTTCATTTCGCCGGTAGAATCTAAGGGTAACACCGTGGTTTTGTCAAGGAACTCTGAACAAGATTAGGGTATCAGCCGAATTTCTGCCCGCAGCCCCGCCTCGCGTCGGGAGACGCGGGGGCAGGCCGCGAAGGCACGAAGACGCTTTTGCTTTTTTAATCAGCGTAGAGCGTACAGCGGATAGCGTACAGACTAAACGCTCCACGCTGTACGCGGATCATCGGGAGCTCCTTTGTGACTTTGTGCCTTCGTGGCTATCATCCCCGTCCAGATTGCACCCACCGGGTCGCTTACTTGTTACGTGGGAACGGCGATGTCCGTGACGTTGGGCCAGAACGGCTGGTTCGACCACACAATTGCCTTCCGCGTGACTCAGAACGCCGAGCAAGTTGGTCCGCTCGGTGTCGAGATTTTGCGATTGCGGAAAGAGCCAGTCGCCGCCATCTTCGGCAAGGGCTGTCGATCTCAGATACGTCAGTATCAAAGCCGGCCCGCGCACCGCGCAAGGTTTTGCTTGATTTTCCTGCCGCGTTGTGGTACTTATGTTGTTAAACTGTACTCGGGCTTACCGAGGAGAGGTTAGGATGCTCTGTTTTGTGCGCTTAGAAATCTGGCAATGAAATCTCTCAGGAGGACGGAATAATGACCGTGTCGTCGGAAGGTTCCTGCAAGGCAGGGTCCCAGCTCCCGGTGCGCCGGGACTTCTGCATACTGATCGTGCTGGCCGTGCTGATATTTGCTGTTAGCCCCCGCCTTTCAGCGGGGGAAGATACGTTTGCCGTGGCTGTTGGACCGAAAAACGAGCTGCTTGACGGGACGGGCAGTGGTTACAATGACGGTAAGTGGTACCAATACCCGAGCGGGTGGTGGGGCCAGTGGTTTGGCAGCGCGTCTTTGGACCTTCAGCGCAAAAAAGTGATTGAACTGCGCCTGGATGTCGAAGCCTTGCAGCCGCAAACGCCCTGCGTGGTAAGAATCGCCTACAACTGGTCAACACCACAGTGGTCTGCTCTGGGCAGGGACAGACCTCCGTTGCCCAGCGACAAGCTGGAATCGCAATACATTAACCGCCATGAGTTCTTCAGTGCGGAGCTTCCCTATACAGGTAAGCCCATCCGGCTCGAGCGGCGGTACGAGGTCTCTCAGTACGATCCGGAATGGGTCTCCATCGACGTGCAGGGCGAGAATTTTGTCATCAGCGACGGTTGGATCAAGTGCGAATCCATGCCCAAGACGGCCGACGACATCATGTTACTGCAGCAGCAAACCGAAGCCTGCTGCTTCAAGGATGGTAGTTGCGCCGATTTAACGCTGGATGAGTGCAAGGCGAAAATGGGTGTTTCGCAAGGTCCCGGCACGAATTGTAAGACCGTTGTCTGTCAGCAGCCAACGGAGGCCTGCTGTCTGCCGAACGGTATGTGTGTGGACACGACGGCGGCTAACTGCCAGCAGCAAGGGGGCCAGCCCCAAGGGCCCAATACCGCCTGCCTGGGTGACCAGAATCAAAACGGTGTCGATGATGCGTGCGAGGGACCCACGCCGCAGACGGTGGCCTGCTGCCTGCCCGACGGCACCTGTAGGAACCTGATGCCCTACGATTGTCTGAGCGCAGGCGGCACCGCGTATGGGCCGGGTTCGAAATGCGGCGTGTTCGGGGCGTGCTGTATGCCGGATGGCTCCTGCGTGATGACGGACCTGACATGCTGCCGCGAGGCAGGGGGGATATTCCAGGGCCTGGCAACCAGGTGCGAGGACGTTGCCTGCCCGCAGCCGAAGCTTCCCGACCTGGTTATTACGGACGTCTCGGTATCCTTGGCAGGGGTTTGCTACGAGATAGCGAACATCGGCCAGGCAACGGCTCCAAAGGGACACCGTACGGCTCTGCTTCTTGACGGTGAGCTACGCGTTACCGATCTTGTCGATGTCGAGCTGGCACCAGGCGATACGCTGAAAAGGTGCTTTGACTGTGAATGGTTTGGCCCAGATGTAATGGTAGATGATGTGATTACCGACACAAGCCATCAGGCCAATCCGACTATCGCCGTGGACAACCGCGGCATCATCCACGTCGTCTGGGAAGATTACAGAGACAATCCCAAGCTCGGCAGTATCTACTA
>CAZPJZ010000436.1:0-3103 GCA_964586995.1 uncultured Pirellulales bacterium
TCCTGGCCTCTATCGGCGAGGAGCAGGTAATCATCACGGCCACGGAACTGGCCCCCTTCCCGCCTGAATTCTTGGCACGAGCCACCCTTTTCCGCATCGTGGACGGGAGGGTGGAGCCTTTCTCTGTGCCCTCGGTCATGCGAAGAGACGGTTGACATCTGGGCTATCAAAAGGTAAAATGCGAGGTGGGTCAAGTTCGTTCGGGTATTGTGTATATTTTGCGCAAACTAGACGCTTGGAAAAATTCAGCAGCACAAGTGGGGTTCTGGACAAAACCTGCAGGAATCTATCGTGAAGAAGTTACTAACACAATCTGACCTTATTGCTACCGCAAAGGCTTTCTGTTTAGAAAGCCACACATATCCGGAGCTATTCGGTGTTACCGACGGAAAAGCCGTTGGCACGTTCATTGAACATAAGTTTCGAGAGAGGCTTGAAGCGCTTTACACGGTGCAAATAGGCAGCTCTGCGCTGGGGATTGATTTACCTTCGGTCGAAACAGATATTAAGGTAACTTCTGTCCGCCAGCCTCAATCATCTTGTCCCTTTCGTTTTGCCAGGCAGAAGGTATATGGCCTTGGGTACAGTTTGCTGTTGTTCGTTTATGACAAGCGCGACGATCCACAAAGTAGGACGGCTACGCTTAGTTTCGTGAGCTGCGCCTTTATTGACAAAACCCGTACTGGGGACTATCAAACAACACGAGGCCTACTCGAAATCCTGAGCCGAGATGGCAATCGGGACGATATAATTGCCTTCTTGTCAGATCGCAATTTGCCAGGTGATGAGATCGTGCTTAACACTCTGGCGGATGAGACCATGGTGTCACCACCTGTGCTTGGATACTTGACCATCTCCAATGCACTCCAGTGGCGGCTTCAGTATAGTCGGATTGTCAATCTTACTGAAGTCGTTTCAGGAATCGTGAAAATCGTATGAATCAGGCCGTACTTTGCATCGCCGAGGCAATTTCTGAATATATTGTTGAGCCGAGCCGGACCTACCTACTTGACATGATCTCGGCTTACGGTACCGTTGAACGCGCTAACGAAGAGTTGCATCGCTTGACAGGTATTCGATGCTTTTTCCCTGATCGCGAGGCATTCGGAGAATTCCGAAGAGTACTCACGCTACCAGTTTCAAGCGCAGAACCCCAAAGAAGCCGAGAGTGGGGTGATTTTCAGACTCCACCTGGACTAGCTGGTCAAGTATGCCACTATCTTGTTGAAGCGGGCGTTTTCCCTAGAATTATCATCGAACCAACTTATGGTATGGGGAATTTTATCCGTGTTGCGTTGAAATCATTTCCAACGGCTGAATTGGTATATGGGGTTGAGATTCAGGAGAAATATCAATGGCATCTCAAGATTGCCATATTGCTCGAGGCTTTGCGTGGTTATCACGCTGAGGCAGAAATCGAGTTATACCAGGATGACATCTTTATGCATCGTTTCCCTGACGAAATTCTCATGGCGCAGGATATTCTCATCATCGGTAATCCACCCTGGGTGACTAGCGCGGAACTCGGCACTCTGAATGCACGTAATCTACCCGCAAAGAGAAACCTCAAGGCACTGAAGGGCATGGATGCTATAACGGGGAAGAGCAATTTTGACCTCGGCGAATTCGTCTTACTCCGGATGTTGGATTTGCTCTCAGGACAGAGCGGGACACTGGCAATGCTATGCAAGAATTCTGTCATTAAGAATATGGTGGAGATATTGCCGCAACGACGGTTCGAGGTCTCGAATATCCGAGCGCTTGAGATAGATGCCAACCGCGAGTTTGACGCTGCGGTGGAGGCTTCTCTCTTGGTAATGGATATGGGCGTATCTAATCCTACATTCACGTGCCAAGTTGCCACACTCGATAATCCCAACCGTGTAACCCACAAGTTCGGCTGGATACGCAACAAATTTGTGTCCGGCATTGAAGACTATGAGCCAACTTCTGAATTGGACGGTGAATCACCGCTGGTCTGGCGGCAGGGCCTAAAACATGACTGTGCCCCGATTATGGAACTCAATGTGAGAGACGGACTCTCGGTTAATGGAAATGGTGAGTTGGTAGAGATTGAGGATCAATGGGTCTATTGGCTACTTAAAAGTTCCGACTTGCGGAGTTTCGAGGTTGACCGGCCGCGGAAGAAGGTGATTATCACTCAACATCGCCTCGGCGAGGACACAGCGGTTCTACAAAAGGATGCCCCGAAGCTGTGGGAATACCTGCTCAGAAATAGCGAATACTTTGAGAAGCGCAAGTCCAGTATTTATCGTCATAGACCACGTTTCTCGATTTTCGGCGTCGGTGAATATTCGTTCAAGGCGTATAAAGTTGCCATCTCTGGACTATACAAGGAACCGCGTTTCTCATTGGTGCTTCCTATTGACAACCGCCCGGTAATGCTCGACGACACTTGTTACTTCGTTGGCTTTGATACCTACCTCGATGCGTTATTTACCGCTTCCTTGCTCAATACCCCTGTTGTTAAGAGGTTCCTTAAATCTATCGTCTTCGCGGATGCAAAAAGACCTTACACTAAAGAAGTTTTGATGCGCATTGATCTCGCCCGAGCTGTCTCCCGGTTATCGTTGCACATACTTCGCACCCTTTGGGCCGATATGGGTTACAAGCCGAGGGTATCTGTGACAGATTCCGATTTTGAAGAATACAAGCAGCGCCTTTCGATCATAGGCAAAGCGCGAGAAAGTTTACAGTTCACCCTTGGCATATAGTTGAACTTCGCGAAACAGCGTGTTTACTGTTCGCCCTTTGCACCTACGCAAACGCCTTCGGCACCTCACATGGACGCAATACGTTAGACCGACACTAGTCACAAATAAGCCGGCGGGCAGGTATAGAAAACTGCCCTACTCTCTATTTACTAAACTAGCGGCCGCTTGGCTGGCAGCCCCGGTCGGCGGGGGTATTTTTCGGGGGTGGGAGCCACCTTCTCCACCACTATCAGGTTCCGCCAGCCCATGGAGTGAGGCAACTCGAAACCTTTCACCTCTCGCAAACGCCCCCCTAATACCTTGAGGGCAAAGTGAGAGGCCTCCAACTCCTCTTTTATATCTGGCCCTTTCTGGGCTATAAATATCCC
>CAZPJZ010000437.1:0-3100 GCA_964586995.1 uncultured Pirellulales bacterium
CTGAACGCTCCACGCTAAAATTTCAGCTCTGCTGATGTCTGTCCCACCAGTTCGTACTGTTGGTCTGCCTTTGTGACTTTGTCGACCGTAAAGGTGACTGCGCCGGCAGACGGCGTCCGTGATACTTGGAAGCTCATTCTGCCATTCTTGTCGGTAGTGCCGCAAACGGAGGCCGCCTTATCATCCCAGTGTCCCTGGACCGTGGCAGCCGTGATGGCTGCACCGTCAGCGCTGCTGGCTCTAATGGTAACGGTGGCTATTATGCTTGTCTTCCCCCAGAACGAGCGCATCTTGACCATGCCTATACTCACATGGGCATCGGGAAGAGTCACGTGGATGTACTTGCTCTTGGTTTCTGCGTCGGCCCCGCCTCGACCCCTTGCCGTCAGTGTTACCGCGTAATCCCCGGGGTCTTGATACGTGTGCGAAGGATTCTGCTCGGCGGACGTTTGGCCGTCTCCGAAGTTCCACAACCAGTGCGTGACATCGCCGACAGTCTGGTCAGTAAACTGCACCGTTAAAGGAGCATCGCCGCTCGTTGGCTGGGCGGTGAATCCTGCAACGGGCCCCGGCGGCGGAGTCGCATGAATATATTCCTGTCTGGTCAGCGTATCCGAACCGCCCGCACTGGTCGCCGTCAGGCTCACAGTGTAATAACCGGGTTGCTGATAGGTGTGCGACGGGTTTGCCTCGGTGGATTTTTCCCCGTCTCCAAAATCCCACAACCAGCCGGTGACGTGTCCCAAGGCATCCACCTTTTTCATAGCCACGATTAGACCGCCCTCATCATTAATATAGAAAAAGGCGTAGCAGGTGGACTTGTTGGTGAATTGCACGGTCAGAGGGGCCTGGCCCACCGTCGGGATGCCGACAAAGTCGAGCTCGGGCGCCGCTGGTATGGTCACCGCAATGTAGTTTTTCTTGGTCTCGGTGTCCGAGGAGTCCGAGCTGCTCACTTTCAAGCTAACGCTGTAGGAGCCGGGACTCTGATAAATATGGGAGGGGTTCCGTTCAGTGGATGTTTCTCCGTCACCGAAATCCCACAACCAGCTAATGATGTCTCCGGTGGATTTGTCCGTGAATTGGACGTTCAACGGGAAACCGCCCGTGGTTAGCTCAGCCGCAAAATCGGCGGTGAGCACAGGTGGCCACGGTCCCGGCACCCAGTGCAGGGCGGCCAGAGCATTTACTATGCCCCAGCCATATCTCGGGTCCCAGCCTGCCGGTCCCTTATCCTCTGCGGTAGACTGCAGCGCTTCCCTGACCTGGGCAGGTGTTTTAGCCACTCCTTCGGCGATAAGCAGAGCGGCCACGGCCGAGACTTGAGCCGCCGCCATGGATGTTCCTTCCATGAAGCAATAACCCCAAGAAGCTTCTTCCCAGCCGCTCTTCTCATAGGTCTGCTGCAGGATTCCGTCCCCATAGCCATCTGTGTTTTGGTCCACATTGAGGTCGCCCCCAGGCGCCATCAAATCCAAACTTGGTCCGTAGTTGGAATAACACGCCCGGGTCTGGTCATAGCGAGTGGCACCGACTGCGATCACGTAGTCGTCGTAGGCAGCCGGATAGCAAACGTTACTGGTGCCGCCGTTCCCGGCGGCTGCAACGATAGTGACTCCACTATTGTAAGCATAGGCTAAAACGCTCTTCAAAGTCACCGAGGGCTGGCTTCCTCCCAAACCCAAATTGATTATGTGCGCACCCTGCTCAGTTGCCCAGATAATGCCGTCGGCCACATCGGCATACGTTCCGACTCCGTCGCTGTCCAAGACCTTAATCGGCATCAAGCAGGCGCCGAACGCTATTCCGGCCGTACCCGTCTTGTTGTTAGTGCGCTGGGCAATAATGCCGGCTATGTGCGTCCCGTGCCCGGGATTTGAATCATCGTTGGGGTGACTGTCTTTGTTGACGAAGTCATAGCCCGGCACGAAGCACGTGTTGACTAAGTCCGGAGCCTTTTCGTAGGATCTCTTCCACCCGTTGATCACTTCATAGTAGGCTTCGTAGGCGATGCCCGTGTCCAAAATCGCGACCACGACTCCTGTGCCTGTCGAAATATCCCAGGCTTGTTCAACGTTAATACCGCCAGATTGCAGATTATTCAGGTGCCACTGATAGCCATAAAACTCATCGTTGGGGACCATCAAAGCGTACGCCAGAAAGTTTGCCTCTGCATATTCGACCAGGGGGCTTGCCCGGTAAATCTCCACCATTTCCTCCACTGTCTTATCGGTGGGAATTCTTAGTCTTTTGAAGCCACCCCAGAGACTGGTATAGAAAGCAGAAGTGCCTAACTGTGCATTCAAGATGGCTATACTCTGGTCTGTGACTTCGGGCTTGAACCTGACGATGATCTCGCCGGGCATATACGTCTGACCCAGCCGAGCCAGCCCCTTTTCGAAGATCGGATATTGCGCTGTCGCTTCCTGAACCGAGAGTACGCCAAGCAACAATACGGTTGCTGTCAGTACATATAATTTTCTCACGATGTCACCCTCGCTCAATTGTCGTCGTCTTATACAAACACCCCGAAAAATGTTCCTCCCGTGTGATTTTTTATTATTATACCATAATCCTTCTATAAAGCAAGAGTTTTTTTCCTTTCTGACGGGTTAACCGAGCCAGCCGGGGCGGTACCCTTTTCGTCGGACGGCTTCGGACGTGATCTTACGTATTCTTATAGGGCGTGTTTCATCCCGCCGGAGGTAGTCTTCGACCAATTGAAATTCTACAAGCCAAGGAATAGTAAAGGTCTTGTGTTGATCCGAATGGACGGCTGCTATGCGAGGCAATGGAAAGGCTGCGCGTATTTGGCAGCAAGGAAAATGACCGGCAGCGCCCGCAGCTTACGGGCCACCCTTTGCGTCGCTAAGTACAACGTCGATAAACTTGGCCCACCCGGGCACCTGTCGGTTTCACAACTGCGAGATTTGGATAACGCAGGACATCAGATTGCCATTTATCTTCAACAATGGCACAACATGCCCGAGGAAGACAAACAAATCTATGCTGATGAAGCCCAGCAGTGGATGGCACAGAATGGTTTCGCCTCGACCCTTCGATATGCTGCCCACGCAAGCGGCGGCTACTGGACAAACGA
>CAZPJZ010000438.1:0-3085 GCA_964586995.1 uncultured Pirellulales bacterium
TAAAAAAAGCCCGGCATAGCATCACCCCACATAGTTAGACGTTGACCTGCTCATCGATCAGACCCTCGTTTACGGCCACCGTATAGGAGCAGACCAGATCACCGGTTATGTTGTTCATCGTCTCAAACATATCCAATATGGGATTAATTCCCAGCGCAAGAGCGACAATCACCGCGACCTGCTGACTGCTCAGGCCCATGGTTTCCAGGATGATAAATAATAACATCAGGCTGCCGCCCGGCACTCCTCCGGCGCCGATGGAGGAAAGCACAGTGGTAACGACCAAGAGTATCAGAGAGCCAACAGTCAGCTCGATGCCAAACATGTTGGCGGCCAGCACGGCAAACATGGGCAGATGTACGCAGACCCCGTCCATGTTAATCGTCGCTCCCAGCGGCAGCGAAAAGCTGGCTAATTCGCTGCGAATCTTCAGTTGCTCTTCAGCGGTCTTTATCGAGACCGGCAGCGTTGCGGCGCTGCTGCGCGTGATAAAGGCCACGATCATCGGCTCTCTTATCCGTTTCAACACCTCCAGCGGATTACGCCGGGTGACGACCCAGAGCAGGACAGGGTAGACGATAAAGACCATTGTGACGATACCGCACACTACCCCAATGGTCACGCTAACATAAGGCCCTACAATAGAGGGACCGTATACAGCGAAATTAACAATCGTCAGTGCCAGTACGCCGATCGGGGAGTATTCGAGTATCCAGTCGACCAGCTTGAACATCGCGTCCCGGCAGGCCTCCAGCAAGCCGCCTAACATTTCCAGACGGGCTATACGTTGCCGGCCGCCGGCCTCAATCAATACGCGCATGGCCAATCCGAACATGATGGCAAATACGATGATTGGAAGAAAGTTACCTGTAGCCAGGGCCTCAAACGGATTGCGAAAGAGGTTTAGAAGAAGCTGCAGCAGCGTGCCTTCCTTAGCAGCTTCTCGGGCCAAATCGTCGGCTTGTGCTCCGGTGGTCTTTACGAGTGTCCGCCACGCGTTCAAATCCGCCCCTGAACCCGGGTTAATGGCCAGCGCCAAAGACGTGCCCAGCACAGCGGCTAAGACCGAACAGAACAGATACCACAAGATGGTCTTGAGCCCAATGTGTCCGAATCGGCTGATGGGCAAACTGGAAGCGCCCACCACCAGCGAAAAGAAAATGATCGGTACAACAATCATCTTCAGCATTTGCACGAAAACTTGGCCGAAAGGAGATATGTAGGGGATGGCTCTTTCCGAGAGGCTGCCGGATGCTACGGCTCCTGCTGCCTGCTGCGAGACGTACCATAGAGCGCCCCCGATCAGGGAACCGCCCACAAAGCAAACAATAATCCGGAGAATGAGCGAGGTCCTGAAATACCAACGCAAAAGTCGCTTCATAAAAAGCCGTTCGCTTCGGTCAACTTACGCCTTCAAGGTTCAAGCTCGTAGGGCTTAGGCTGGCCCTCAAGCTGGATGATGAGCTTGTCGAGGTCGTTGAGATAGGACCATTGAATGTGGGTCCATTTTGACCAGCGTTTTCTGCCCTTTGTGACAATTGTCCTAATTGCATCGGCGCACTCGCGGTGGTCGGCAAGCGCCGATAGCGGTCGCAGCAGCTTGGAGATTATGGATGCGTATGCCTCAAGGTTTTGGACTCGCTGGTGCTCTTTGACCGCCCAGACCGCGGAACCGTCCTGCGGGTAAGAATGCAATTTGCCGGTAGTGACATCCCAAATGCCATTCAACAGTGCTGTGTAGTTTCTGATGCCGGTATTGTTTATCAAGCATTCAAACTCTCCGCTGGCAGCCGCCCCGAAAGTCAGTTTGTGCTGGTCCTCTCCGTGCAGGATGGCCAATTGGCCCTTGAGGTTGTGCGGCAGATTGTCAAATTTGCACTGCTCAGGAATGGTATCACTCCGGCAGGGCCCGCGGGCACATGCATCCCAAAGAATCTCGACGCGCAGTTCCTTCAAATACGAGCAGAGAACCTGCAGCCGCAGGGACGCGTGTTCTTCCGGGTCATATTCGGCCAGAACATCCAGTAAATCGTAGAACAGGCAGCCGGCCAGCCTCTCACTGCATTCTTTGAATTTGATCCTGTAATCCTGCCCCTTGGACCATCTGTTTTGCTCTTCGGCCAGGCGGGCACAGAATTTAGCCGCGTCTGTCAGCTCTCCGGTCGCCTCCAGCATCCGTCCCCACGTTCGCGACCGTTGCTTCAAGCCTTGCTCGGTCGCGTCCGGCTCGAGTTTGAGCAGGCGGTCCAGATCAAGCTGTGACAGGGCCTTGAGGCGGCGGGACCTGCCGATGATGTCTGGGTCTATCTGATACAGCCCGGCCATCAGAACAGCACCGGCTGAACAGACCTCAAGGAACGCTCCTTGTGTTTCGATCCCGCCCCAAGGGTTTAGCTCGTCGCAGCGTCGGACCTGCTCGGCTGCGTCCGCAAGCAGCTTGCTGAGCTTGCACACCTTTTCTTGTTCAGTCATATCTGCCGAACCTATGTTACCTCAGTTTCACAGACCCGGATTTGCTTGTCCAACGTGTATGGTAACAACCGGAATATCAATGTTCCATAATCGGCTTAGCCTCAGGATCCAGAAGAGGTGTTTCCGGGGGTGCTCTCCAGACGCGACACAAAGGCTTCTCCGTGCGGACCCAATCCTTCTCGTCCAAGTTCGGCTCAGTGCAATAAAGGCGCTGGCCGGTATCGGCGTGGCAGTACTCGTAGAGGAACGCCGCGCATGGATTCTCGCTCGTCGCACCGGCTGCCGGTGAGCCATAGAAAAGCGGGTTGGCGAATGGGTCGGGACGCTTTGCGGTCAAAGCAGTTGTCTGCCCATCCTTCGTTGGAATTTTCTGAGCGTAGATAGGCACCAGATCGCTGCCCGCTCTGGCCGGCTCAATGGCGTAAAACGGTATGGATTCGACCAGGTCCCACTTGTTGGTCTTTTCAACGCCCTCGCGCAGTAGATAGTCCCTTCTATCCTGTTTGTCCCGTATCTGATAAACCGCTACGGGCAGAGCCAAACGGGGATCATCAAGGTTTAATCGATACATGATCTGATTGTAGTCGTAACGCGGTGTCGCATTCTCAGCAGA
>CAZPJZ010000439.1:0-3075 GCA_964586995.1 uncultured Pirellulales bacterium
CAACGACGGCATCATCGAATTCACCCTGGGCAGCGTTCCGCAGCCCAAGTCGGCTGGCATAGCCGAGACGTGGGGGCGATTTGCATACGGGGTCGATTATATTCTCAGACGCGAAGGGTTTCAACTGAAACGGGGGATAGACGGAGTCCTCTACGGCAACATTCCCGGCGGCGGGATGAGCCGGTCGGCTTCGCTTAGCCTGAATCTGATCCTTTCGCTGTTTGACGCCAACGGCACGCAGATCGAGAACAAAATGAGAATTGTGGACCTGGCCCAGGCGGTGGAAAACGATTACATCGGCTCGCCCTGCGGCAAGCTCGATCAGACCATGATTCTCTTCGCCCGCGAAGGCATGGGGACATACTATAATCCGAAAGACCGGTCGATAGAGTATCTGCCGATCGGCCCGGGCGCGGCGGATTTCCGCATCGTTGTACTCGACACCGGCACGGACCGTCCCGGCCTGGAGAAGTCAACCTACGCCATTCGTCGGGCCGAATGTGAGAAACTCGTGTCGATATTACAAGAGGCCGGCTTTGATATCTCCTGTCTGGCCGATGTGCGGGATGAAGCAGCTTGCCAGAGGATAATGGGCAGGTTCAGCCAGAGCCACGGCGCACTCTGTGAACGGCTCAAATATATCTTCCACGCGCAAAAAAGGTTCTACCAGATGCTCGAGGCCTGGAAGGCCGGCGATATTGAAACGGTCGGCAAGATATTCAGGCAGGATGGTATCGGCCTGCGGGACGACTACAGGATATCGGGGCCTGAACTGGAGACGATGTGTGATATTGTCCGCACGGTGCCGGGCGTCTTAGGCGAGCGAATGTTGGGCGGTGGTGATAAGGGTGCATCGGGAGCTTTAGTTCGGGCCGAGAGTGTCGAGGCGGTCAGAGAGGCGGTCGATGTGGCGTATCCGCGCAGCAGGCCCGAGTTTGCCGATAAGTATGCCGTCCATATCTGTAAAGTTGTGGACGGCGTGAAGGTTTACGAAGGCTTGCTGTGACGGTGACATCTATGTGCTCAGTCTGTGCTGGCTGGATTCTTTAATGCATGACTATGTCAGAGAAATGCTCGTCGTCGCATAAAGGCGTGTTCAACGCGGTGGTGTCCTGGAACCGGCAGATCGGGCCGCGGTTCTACAGGCTGGCACTGGAGTTCTCCGGCGCCGGTGCGGAAGCCTTCGCCAGGTTCAGGCCCGGGCAGTTCGCCCAGTTGGACCTTTCTACTGCCGCCCTGCCGCCAGCCGACGCAATACCCGAAAATCTGGCAGACGTGGCTCGGCGAGAAATTCTACTGCGAAGACCATTCAGTTTTGCCGATGTCACCACCCACAAAGACAAGACTTCTGGTGAAATTCTTTATTGTGTTTTGGGGCCAGCCACATTGCGCATGACCACGCTGTCACAGGGCGACTCGATAAGCGTAATCGGGCCTTTGGGAAATGGTTTTTCGGTGCCCGCGGGTAAGAAAACAGCCGTCCTGGTCAGCGGAGGTATGGGAGTGCCACCTTTGGAGCACCTGGCAAAGCTCCTTACGGCTAATTATCCTCAAATCACGGTGATCGCGTTCGCAGGGGCAAAGACTGCAAAGGACCTTCCTTTCGAGGGCCGGCTCGATGCGATATCGCAAGAACTGGGCTTTTCGATTCCGGAATTTGCCAGGTACGGCATAAAATCTCTCTTAGCGACTGACGATGGCTCCGCTGGGTTTGCCGGTCTGGTCACCGGCTGTCTGGCACAATGGCTTGAAGAGAACCACCCCTTGCCACAGACCACTATTATTCATGCCTGTGGCCCGGAAGCGATGCTGGCAAAAGTCGCCGAGATTGCCCACAAAGGGAGAATCGACTGCCAGATAAGCATGGAGCGCCGGATGGCCTGCGGCTTCGGCGTCTGCCAGAGCTGCGCAGTGCAATGCAGAGTTGCCGATGCAAGCCAGACCATATATAAGCTGTGCTGCGAGGACGGCCCGGTATTTCAGAGCCACGAATTGGTATTCAGAATATGACCTACCAACCTGACATTTCGGTTGATTTTGCGGGGATTCGGCTGGCTAATCCGGTCTTCACCGCTTCGGGAACGTGCGGATATGCCGATGAGCTGGCGGACTTTATGGACGTAAAACAGCTTGGCGGATTCATTACCAAAAGCATCACGCTCAAGCCCAGAGCCGGCCATGCCACGCCGAGAATAGTCGAAACCGATGCCGGAATGCTCAATGCGATTGGCTTGGCCAACGTCGGCCTGGACAAATTCATTGAAGAGAAATTGCCCATTATTGAGAGAATGGCCGTGCCAGTTTTCGTAAATGTCGCCGGCGAGACCATCGCCGAATATGTGGCAGTGGCGGAGCGGCTGGCTAACGAAAAAGCAATAGCCGGCTTCGAGTTGAATATTAGCTGCCCGAACGTCGAGAAAGGCGGAATAAGTTTCGGCAGGGACCCCGAGCAGGTGACAGAGATCACATCGGCGGTGAAAAAGGCAGCCGGCCAAAAAATTTTGATGGTGAAACTATCGCCTTGCGTGACGGACATCAGCGCGATTGCATGCGCGGCGGTCGATGCGGGTGCAAATGCACTCAGCATGATAAACACTTTTACCGCGATGGTTATCGACATCGAAGGTCGCAAGCCGGTTCTGGCCAATAGAACCGGCGGACTGTCGGGCCCGGCCATCAAGCCGATAGCCGTGTATCTAGTCAATAAAGTCTATAATGACGTTGCCAAAAATCGTGGCATACCGATTCTGGGCATGGGCGGAATCAGGACAGCGTCTGATGCCATAGAATTCATTATCGCCGGGGCATCGGCTGTCGCTGTCGGCACGGCAAATTTCGTTGAGCCGGGATGCGCGCTTAGAATTACTGACGGCATAACAAAATACTGCGCCCGCCACGGCATTGCCAATATCAAAGAACTCGTCGGTTCACTTTTGGAGTAAAGAGGATGAAACCTAATCTGCTTGCACTGCTTCTGATCGTACCGGCACTCGCTGGGCAGCCGAGTCTCAAGCTGGATGAACGTCCTGCCGGCCCTGAAGAATGGGGCTACCGCCCTGCCGAAGGGATGGTCTC